>DATHNL010000174.1:0-15444 GCA_035486035.1 Gemmatimonadaceae bacterium | reverse complement strand
CAATTCGGGCGGAAAGTATTCGCGCGGCCGCCCGACGGTCAGCGTAGACACTGGCCGCGCAGCGGCCGTGCGATATTCCGGCACGGGGATGTCAGCCGAAGTCGCGTCCATAGGATCGCGCCCAGCAATGATCTGCATTGCCAGCGCCGAGTCGTCCACAGTTCGCCCGAACACCCCGACTTGGTCGAGCGACGACGCAAAGGCCACGAGCCCGAACCGGCTGACCCGCCCATACGTTGGCTTGACGCCGACGACACCGCAAAACGCAGCGGGCTGCCGCACCGACCCACCGGTCTCCGATCCGAGCGCGATCGGCACGACGCCCGCGGCAACCGCGGCGGCCGAACCACCCGATGACCCGCCCGGCACGCGTGTGGGATCGACGGGATTCCGGGCAGGTCCGAACGCACTGTGCTCCGTCGACGAGCCCATCGCGAACTCGTCCATGTTCGTCTTACACGCAATGACCGCCCCAGCCGCGCGCAACCTCGACACGGCTGTGGCTTCATACGGGCTTATATAGCCTTCAAGAATCCGCGACCCGCACGACGTCGGCATGCTCAGCGTCGCGATGTTGTCCTTGATCGCGACCGGGATGTCGTGGAGCGGCCCGTGGTCGACCGATGGCCGCGCCTCGGGATCCTCAGCCAGAATGATGTTGAGCCCCGCCGCCCGAGCGAAGTCCGCTTTCATTCGTCGACGTCCTCGTGCGTGGCGAGCCTCGGCACGAGATAGAACCCATCGCGCATTTCGGGAGCGAACGCCTCGCGCGGCCGCGCCAACCGAAGCTGCTCGCCGCCGTCGGCGCGGAGCGGCATCGGCGTCATGCCCGCCGCGAGGTCCGCGGCCACGCCGCTCACATCCACGCGCTGCAACGCCTCCATGTGCGCCAGAATCGCGTTCAGCTCACCCGCGAGCGCCGGCAGCCGCTCCTCGCTCACCGAGAGCCGCGCGAGCGACGCAATATGTCGGACATCGTCAAACGTCACCGCCATTATTCCCACCCTCGCTCGAGCCCAGCCTGAGCCGCCACTAGCGTCTTGCGGCCAATATCCGGATTATCGAAATCCACCCGCACCTTGAGCTCCTTCCCGGCCCCGGACATCTCCGCGATCACGCCAGAGCCGAACGTCTTGTGCTTCACCCGCTCGCCGACCCGGTACGCCGGTGCATCTTGCGACACGTCGGCTTCCTCCGCGAACCGCGTCGGACCGTGCCGCGCGAGCGACACGGGGGTCCCGGGCCGCCGGAGACTTGGCCGATACGACTCCGGGTCGCGATCATCCCGTTGCCCAAACGTCGCGAACGCCGACCGCCCGAAGCTCCGGGCGGCCTCCGTCTGGTGCTGCTCGAGCATCTCCTTCGGGATCCCCTTCAGGAACCGGGAGGGGATGCCTTCCATAATGCTGCCGTTCCAACGGCGGTGATCCGCGTACGTGAGATATAGCGTGCGTTCGGCCCGCGTGATGCCAACATAGAAGAGACGCCGCTCCTCCTCGAGCTCCTTCGTGTACGGGCTATCGATGGCGCGTCGCAACGGAAAGAGCCCGTCCTCGAGCCCCGTGATGAACACGATGGGGAACTCCAGCCCCTTGGCGTTGTGCATCGTCATCATCGACACGGCATCGGCGTTCGGGTCGAGGTGGTCGATGGCGGCGACGAGCGACGTCCGTTGCAGAAAGTGATCCAGCGGCCGTAGGCCAACCTCGCCACCATCGGCGATCACCGTCTCGGCGGCGCTCTCGATGAGCTCCCGGAGATTCTCCAATCGCTCGGCCGCATCCGGCTCTGACTTGATCACGTCGCCATAGCTGATCGAGCTCACAATCGCATCCAAGAGCTCGTCGACGCCCGCATCGACCGCTTTCTCTCTCAGCGTTCCGAGGAGCACCGCAAACTCAGCCAACGCCGTCCGCGGCCCAGGCCGTAGGGCCGTCACGAGATCGGGCCGAGCGGCCGCCTCCAGCATCGACACCCCAGCACCGCGCGCCGCCTCACTGAGGAGCCCCAGCGCCTGCTCCCCAACTCCCCGCCGCGGCACGGTAATGGCCCGTCGAAACGCCTCCTCATCCGCCGGGTTCGCGATGAGCTTGAGGTAGCTCATGACATCGCGCACTTCTCTCCGATCATAGAACCGCACCGCACCAATCACGCGATACGGCGTGCGCTCGCGCCGCAGCGCTTCCTCGAACGCCCGGCTCTGCGCATTCGCGCGATACAGGATCGCAAAATCCTTGAGCGCCAGCTGCCGATCCGCCAGCCGCCGCTTGACGATCTGATCGACCACGAAATTCGCTTCGTCCCTCTCATCCGCCGCGCGGACAAGCACGACCCGTTCCCCGCCACGCCGATTCGTGCGCAGCGTCTTCCCGAGCCGCTGCGTGTTCCCTTCGATCACGACATTCGCCAGATCGAGGATCGGCTGCGTCGACCGATAGTTCTCCTCGAGCCGCACGACTCGCGCAGCCGGAAAGTCTTTCTCGAAGTCGAGAATATTCCGGATATCAGCGCCTCGCCATCCATATATCGATTGATCATCGTCCCCTACCACGGCGACGTTGCCGTGGCTGCCGAGGAGTTTGATCAGCATGTACTGCGCGCGGTTCGTGTCCTGATACTCGTCGACGAGTATGTACCGGAACATCGTCGAGTACCTCTGCAGGCGATCGGGATGCGCGCGAAAGAGCTCGACCGGCAGCAGCAGCAGGTCGTCGAAATCGACCGCGTTCTGCTGCTGCATCGTGCGCTCGAGATCGTTGTACACCTGAGCCGCCGCCCGAGAGAGCGGATCGGACGCGAGCTTCGCGTACTCGGAGGGCAAGACGAGGGCGTTTTTGGCGTCGGAAATCACCGAATGCACGACCTTTGGTGGAAGGTCGCGAACCGAGAGGCCCTTCGCGTCCATCAGGCGCTTCACGGTGCCGACGATGTCGTCCTCGTCGTAAATCGTAAACGCCGACGTACGGTTGACGTACTTCGCATTCGCCCGCAGGAGTCGGGCGCCGACCGAGTGGAACGTGCCGACCCACATGCCGGTCGGCTCGCCGCCCAGCAGGCGCGCGAGTCGGGCGCGCATCTCGCCCGCCGCCTTGTTCGTGAACGTGACCGCGAGAATCTGCGATGGCTCGACACCGTGCTCGCGGATCAGGTTGAAGATCCGCGTCGTGAGCACGCGTGTCTTGCCCGATCCCGCGCCCGCGAGGACGAGGAGAGGACCTTCACCGTGCAATACCGCATCACGCTGCGCGGGATTGAGACCCGCGAGTGGCTCCAACATCAAGGCAAAATAATCTCGAACGTCGCTCCGCGATCGCCCTGCCCCGGCGGCACGAGCGCGAGCCGGCCGCCGTGGTTTTCCTCGATGATGCGCTTGGCGAGCGAGAGCCCGATGCCCCACCCGCGCTGTTTTGTGGAGAACCCCGGCTGGAAGATCTGCTTCCGGATCTTGGCCGGCACCCCGGGCCCGTCGTCACTGATCCGAAGCCGGACACCGCCCTCGGGGAACGGCGACGCCGTGAGATCGACCCGACCGCCCCGACCCGCGAGCGCGTCGATCGCGTTCTTTACAATCGCCTCCAGGGCCCACTCAAGCAGAACCGAGTCGCCCTGCACCGACAGATCGCCCGGCTCGACTTCGGCGCACACCGTGACCGTATGCGCCAACGACGGGACCCGCGCCCGGAAGTACGCGGCAACCCGCTGCATCAGCTCCGCGGCATCCACCGGCTCGGCCTTCGGCGGCCGGCCGATACGCTCGAACCGGTGCGCGACCCGTTCCAACCGCACAAGGTCGCTCTGCATATGATCCAGGAGCGATGACGACTCGGCGGCCTCATCCCGCTCGCGAAGCAGCTCGACCCAGCCACTGAGCGACGAGAGCGGTGTGCCCAGCTGGTGGGCGGACTCTCGTGCCATGCCAGCCCACACGCGCTCGCGGTCGGCGTGGGCTCGCGTGCGCAGCGTGAAGATGCTCGCCCCGATCAGAAACACGAGCAGGATCACTTGCAGGATCGGAATGATCCGCAAACCTTCGACCAACGGCGTATTCCCGATGTGCACGATGCCGATCCCCGGCTCGATCACCGGCGGGTTTTCGGCGTCGAGTTGATCGACATAGGCTCTCATGCGCGGCCCGTTGAGCGGCGCCGTGAACGGGATGTTGGCCGTGTCGCGCGGGTTGCCGTGCGGATCCGTCACGACCACGGGCACGCCCATGTCGCGAATGTGCCGCGCGAGATCGAACAATGCATCGGCGCTCGCCAGCTCCGACGTATCGCTCAGGGCCTTGAAGATCCGCGCGTACATCTGCCCGGACCGCGCGGCCTCGCGCCGCAACTCGGCCAATACGCGTTGCGTCGAGACGACGTACCAACCCAGCAGGACCGCGAATCCGAGCCCCAGGAGGATCGTAGGCAGCCGACGCGCCATCGTGAATGGCCTCAGCCGATACGATCGGCGCCGAGATACGGGCGCAGCACTTCCGGAACGACCACCGAGCCGTCCGGCTGCTGATAGTGCTCGAGCAGCGTGGCGATCGTGCGCGGGAACCCGAGGCCCGAACCGTTCAGCGTGTGCACGAACTCGGGCTTTTTCCCCCCTGCCGCTCTATACCGAATATTCGCCCTTCTCGCTTGAAAGTCCGTGAACGTACTGCACGAAGACACTTCCAACCATTTCCCGACACCGGGCGCCCAGACTTCGAGATCATACGTCTTCGCTGACGCAAATCCCGTGTCGCCCGCGGCGAGCAGTACAACACGATACGGCAGGCCGAGCCGCTGCAACACCCGCTCGGCGTGCGTCGTGAGCAACTCATGCTGTGCCGGCGAATCCTCCGGCGCACAAATTCTCACCAACTCGACTTTGTCGAACTCGTGTACGCGCAGCAGCCCGCGGGTGTCCTTCCCCGCCGCGCCGGCCTCGCGCCTGAAGCACGGGGTATACCCGACAACTCCCATCGGCAGCTTGGCGCCATCGAGGATCTCATCGCGAAACAGATTCGTGATGGGCACCTCGGCCGTCGGAATCAAAAAGAGATCGTCACTCTCGACGCGATAGAGATCGTCTTCGAACTTCGGCAGCTGGCCCGTCCCCGTCATCGATGCCCGATTGACGACGTAGGGCACCCACGTCTCATCGTATCCGTGCTCGCTCGTCTGGAGCGTGATCATCCAGTTGATCAGCGACCGCACGAGACGTGCACCCAGCCCGCGAAAGACGATGAACCCGGAGCCCGTGACCCTTGCTCCAGCCTCGAAATCGATGATCCCGAGCTTCGTCCCGATTTCCCAGTGGGGTTTGAGACCGTCGCTGGGCCGCGGCTTGCCCCACTCCCGAATCACGGTGTTGGCTTCTTCGCCGCCTGCCGGCACGTCAGCCAGCGTGACGTTCGGAATCTGCAGCAATAAATCATCGCGCGCTCGCTTCGCTTCGCTCGCGCTCGCGTCGAGCGCCGCAATCTGATCGCCGAGCTGGCGACTCTTCTCGACGAGAGCTGACGCGTCTTGGCTCTCGCGCTTCGCCTTCTGGACTTCTTGCGTGATCGTGTTGCGACGCGCTTTGAGCTCTTCGACCGAGGCGGTCAGTCGACGCCAATCGGCGTCGAACGCGTCGAGTTGCGCGAGCGACGCGAGCGCACTCGTTGCCCCGCGGCGCTCCAGCGCGGCACGGAGGGCCTCGGGTCGCTCGCGAAGCAAACGCGCATCGTGCACGGCGTCTGCTCCTTGCTAGTGGGTCGGGATAGCGCCGGGAACGAGCGTATCGTAATCGCAATTCGGATCGACGACCGCCCGAAAATGAATCAACCCAGCCTTCCGATCGATGCTGTCGATCTGAAACTTGCCGTAGAGCAGTTCCTGCGACGTAATGCTGACGGCGGTACACGCGGTCGTATTCTGCGTCACGACCTCGAAGACCTGCCCAACCGCGACGAGCAGCGAGTCGTTGAACTCGTACCCATTGTGCGACGCGATGTCGATCTGGTCGAACGGGATGTTTTGGATGACCTGAAGCCCCACGACGCGCGGGATGCCGGCGGCCGTGACCACGAGCTTCGCCGGGTAGATGACGACGTTGCCGCCCTCGACGTTGAAGGCGAAGTCGAAGTTGAGGCTACCGTCCGGCACGACCAGGGCGCTCGTCGCCAGGTCGAACGCGGTCCCCTGCGTCGGATCGGCGGTGGCGAGCGAGTACGCCATGAGCGTGTCGTAGGTGATGGCGATTGCGGCCCCGGGCTTATTGGGGTTCCCACACCCCACCGCCGCTAGGCCAGTCGCAGACAATAGAATACAGACAACCCCGAGACGGGCTATGGGCAAGCGAAGTGTCATGACCAGGCGTACATTAGAGGTGGGGGACGGTGACTGCAAGCCATTCGCATCGCTTGACATACCCCTTTGGGCCTCCTTAGCTTCGCTCGTCCATGCCAACCATTCGAGACCTCGTCGCGGCCATCCGCCAACGTGATGGCGTCGATGCGGCCGTCGTGCTGGGTCGCGACGGCTTGCTGATCGACAGCCAGACGATCCCGAGCCTCGAGGCCGAGAACGTGGCGGCACACGTCCCCGGTCTCGTCAATGCCGCGGACGACTTCGGAGCCTCGGCCGCGCGAGGCGACCTCGTGACCGGGGTTCTGGAATACCCCAGTGGCCTGGCCATTGTGTCCGTGCTCTCCGCGGACGCGATCCTGCTGGTGCTCGTCCAGCCCAAAGCCAACGTCGGACAGCTCTTGTTCGAGCTTCGCCGCTACCGCGAACAAATCGCGTCGTTGGTCTAATGGCGGGGGAGCGGATCCACGCCCTGGTGGCTGATGATGAGCCGCACATCGGTCGGATCATCAAAATGAAGCTCGAACAAGGTCCGTTCCGTGTGACGTTGGCCTACGACGGCCGCGAAGCGCTGGAGATTCTGCGGCAGGAACCGGACATCGGGATCGTGCTGCTCGATCTCATGATGCCGCATCTCTCGGGACTCGACGTCCTCGCCGAGCTCCGGGCGGACCCCAAGCGGAAGGACTTGCCGTGCATCATCCTCACGGCCGCCGGGCAGGAGCAGCAACACCGGCTCGCGATGCGACTGGGCGCGACCGAGTTCCTGACCAAGCCATTCAGCCCAAAGAAGCTGTACGCTCGGACGGCGGAGCTCGCGGGCGTCGCGCACGCGGAGGACGTCTAGCGTGGCAACTTGGGCAGTGGTCCTGGCAGGCGGCGTCGGATCGCGCTTCTGGCCACTGAGCACGCCCGAGCGACCAAAGCAGCTCCTTCCGCTCGTGACTGAGCATCCGCTGCTCGTCGACACGCTCAACCGTCTGACACCGCTGGTCCCGGCCGACCGAACGCTCGTCCTCACGAACGCCGGGATCAAGAATGAAGTCGCGATGTTCGCCCGGCTCCCTCGCGAGAATGTGATCGCCGAGCCGCGTCCGGCGGGCACGGCCGCGGCGCTCGCCTACGCCGCAACCGAAATCGAGCGTCGCGAGGGGCGCAACGCTGGGATGATCTGCGTTCACGCGGACTGGGCCGTCACCGACGAACCCGCATTCCGCGATGCCCTCTCCGCCGGCGTTTCAGCCGCCGAGCGTCACGCGAGCCTCGTGACCGTGGGCATCGTACCGAGTCGTCCTGATCCGGGGTTTGGCTATATCTGCCCCGGAGGCGAGGTCGAACCAGGCGTCCTTCGCGTTGAGCGCTTCGTTGAGAAGCCCGACAAGCTTCGCGCGGCCAAGATGGTCGCCGATGGGTATTTGTGGAACTCTGGTATCTTCGCCTGGCGCGTGGGCGATTTTCTCGATGAGATCCGGGCGCTCACTCCCGAAGTCGCGCCCGCCATCGGCATCCCCAGCATCGACGCATTTTTTGATCGCGTCAAATCGATTTCCGTCGACGTCGGCGTGCTCGAACGCTCCAGTCGCGTCCTCGTCATCCCGGGCCGCTTCGGCTGGGACGACGTCGGCACGTGGGGCGCCCTCGCCAGGGTGCGCGAGAAAGACGGCGCTGGCAATGCGAGCTACGGCAACGTGTACACCCGCGACGCCCACGACAACGTCATCCACGCCGACGGACGAAACGCCGTCGTACTCGATGGCGTCTCGGGTATCGTCGTTGTCGTCGTCGATGGGATGACCCTGGTGACGACGGTCGAACGCTCGGCCGACCTCAAGGGCCTGCTCGAGGCGCTGCCGCCCGCCCTCCGCGATCCGCGGTGAGCTTTTTTCTCTACGATGACGCGCGGGCGCGAGCATTCGAGCCGTTCGCGCTCACCCGGCCCATCGGCGAGCTGCGGGCTGGTGCGCTCGTCACGCGCGATCGGTGGGAGCGCGTCACGGGCGAGGACGCGGCCGGCCATGTCGTCGCCGCGCATCTCATCGACTACGACGAGCCCCACGCGCCGGGGGCGGTGACTGACACGCTTCCCGCCGGCTCCTGGCTGGTCAACTCCCGATTCCTGCCCGCTCTCGATGCCCGGCCGTCGCATGACGCGTCAGTCTGGCGTTGCGCCGGTCGCTACGCGGCCGTGCGTCTGTCACGGCCGCTGGCGGTCGCCGAGTTGGCCGACGGGATGGTGGCGCTGGAGACGATCGGCGGGGACCAGACCGGCGTTGACATCCGTGGCCGCTGGATCGACGAAGTCTGGCACCTGATCCGCGACCTGCATGGTCTGCTCTGCGACGATATCGACATTCTCGGACCCGCGGCCGCGTCCCGGAGCTCGAAGCGCGACGCGCACGCCATGTACGTCGAGCATGGCGCCAAGGTGGATCCCATGGCGTCGATCGACTGCTCGAAGGGTCCGGTCCTGGTCTGCCGCGGCGCGGTCGTCAGCGCCTTCACCCGTCTCGTTGGCCCATGCTATATCGGCGAAGAATCGAGCGTGTCGACCGATCGCATCGAAGGGAGCGCGATCGGTGAGCACTGCAAGGTCCACGGCGAGCTCTCGGCGTCCATCATTCTGTCGTACGCGAACAAGAGCCACGACGGGTTCGTCGGCCATTCGTACCTGGGCCGCTGGGTCAACCTCGGCGCCGGCACCATCACGAGCAACCTGAAAAACACCTACGGCCCGGTGCAGCTCTGGACGCCGACGGGCGTGCGCGACACCGGCTTGCAATTTCTCGGCACGTTCTTCGGGGATTTCGCGAAGACCGGCATCGGTACGCGCCTCACGACCGGCTCGGTGGTGGGCGCCGGCGCGAACGTCGTGGACGCCGGCGTGGCGCCGAAGTACATCCCGCCATTCGCGTGGGACAACTCGGGGCAGCCCGGGACATACGCACTCGCTAAGTTCTATGAGGCGGCCGAACGACAGATGCAGCGCCGTGCGCAAACGCTGGGCGCAAAGGCCCGCCGTCAACTCTCCGCGGCACACGCGCTCGCCGTGAAACGATGAGAACCTGGTTGCTGGGAAGCGGCAGTCGAGGCAACGCGACCGTCATCGAGTCGGGTGACACGCGCGTGCTCGTTGACGCCGGTTTCCCACGCCGCGTACTCGCCCGTCGACTCGAGGCGGCCGGCATCGCGCCGGAATCGATCTCGGCGCTGGTCCTGACGCATGAACATCATGATCACGCGCGCGGCGCCGCGTCGAGCGCGCGGCGTTGGGGTTGGCGGGTGTACGGGACCTCCGGTACGCTCGCCCAGTGCCCGGAATTCGCCGATGTCGAGCCGATCCGCCCGGACACCACCTGGAAGTTCGGCGCGCTCGACCTCACGGCATGTCCAGTTCCCCATGACGCGACCTCACCGATCGCGCTCGTCGCGACCGAGCGGTCGACCGGCGCGCGCTTAGGCCTTGCCTACGATTTCGGGCACGTCACCGATTGTCTCCGCGCCACTCTTCAGCGTGTCGATGTGCTCGTCGTCGAGTCGAATCATGACGAGATGATGCTCCGTGCGTGCCCGTATCCGCCTTCGGTCATGTGGCGCATCGCGGGCCCTCGCGGGCACCTGAGCAATCGCGCCGCCGCGGAGCTCGTACGCTCGGTTGCCTGGCGTGGGTTGCGGCAAGTCGTGCTCGCCCACTTGAGCGAAACCTGCAACGAGCCCGCGTTCGCGGTGGCCGCCATGCGCAAAGTGTGGCGCGGAGACCTGACGGCCGCGCCACAGGACGCGCTCACGGTTACTGGACAGCCGGAGCAGTTGTCGCTCGGGCTCTGACGAACTCCACTGCTCTGGCGATCGTGTAGGGGTCGCTGAGCAGTCGCCGGTGCCCGAGGCCATCGGAGCTGCTCAGGCGACTCTTAGGCCACGCATCGGCGATCGCCCGCGCGTAGGACCAATCCGCGATCCGATCGCGCGGGTCGTGCAAGATGAGCAGAGGAATGTCCAGGTTGGACACCGCGCTCGGCACGTCGAACGATGCGACCGTGCGCCCAACGCGCTCCTCGATCTCCCGCTGCACGCCGCCCGCCCGAGCGCGCGGCAACCCGATCATCCGCGCGAACGGCACGATGAACTGATTCGGCGTCGCGACGGGCGCGAACAACACGACCGTCCGCGGTGCGATGCGCGACTCGGCGACGGCAAGCGCCGTGGCCATCGCGCCGAACGAATGACCCACCGCGATCTCGACGCCGCCGAGCGCGTGCGACACCGTCGAGAGGGCCCGCATGCACTCGACGATGTTGGTGCTTCGGCCCTTTGACGTGCCGTGCGCCGGCAGGTCGATGAGCGCCACGCGATAGCCGTTCGCGACGAGCGCCATCGCCAGTGGAACAAAATCAGCCGCCGATCCTTCCCAGCCATGCGTGAGCAGCACCGTTGGCCCGGACCCGGCGGTCCACACCGCAATGTCCTCGATCATCATCCGCTGCCAATCACCCGGCAGTCCGGTCTTCGCACGCCGGCGCGGCGTGAAGAACAGCGCGGCCGCCTGCCGCTCGACCACGCTCGGCGCGACCAGCGACGCCGCCGCGAAATAGTATTTTAGCACCGCACGCCCTCCACGAGAGCCGTGAACGCATCAATCGCCTTGTGCTTGGCTTGGGGATCGCGCAACAGTCGCTTCGCCCAGTAGTAGGCGAGCACGATCCCCAACATCTGGAACGCGAACTGCTCGGGATTGCTGCCACGATGAAAGTGCCCTTCGTCGATCGCGCGTTGGGCAGCGCCCGCGAGAAACTCCAGCCATTCCCGCTGAAACGCCGCGATCGCCTCGCGCACGGGGCCCGTGCGGTCATCCCACTCGAACGCCGCGTGCACGAAGACGCAGCCGCCGGGCATGCTGTCGCTCCGTTCCCACTCGAGCCACCGGGAGAACAGCGCTCGCACCCTCGGCGCGCCGCGCGGTTCGGCCAAGGCGGGCACAATAACGCCCCGCCGGAAGTTCTCGACGGCGGCGTTTAGGACATCGAGCTGCAGCGCCTCTTTCGAGCGAAAGTGGGCGAAGAGCCCACTCTTCGACATGCCAACGTCGTTCGCTAATTCCCCGAGACTCAGCGCCTCCAGGCCATCGACACTGGCTAGCGCGAGAGCATGGCCGACAATTCTATCACGGGTTGTTGCGCCCTTTGTCATCATGGGCACAATAATACGACCGATCGTTCTTTTCTGGCAAGCCCACGCTATATAAGTTGCGTGTCCCGTTATAGATATCGCTTGTCACTTCACTCAACACTTCAGCATACGTCGGCCGTCGTGGCCGCTGAGTGCGGTCTGGAGCGGGCTTGGAGCGTTTGCTGTAGAAGTACATCGTGCGGCCATCGGCCGAGATCCACGGATCTCCTTCCTCGTCCGGAGAGTCGACCGGAGGTCCGAACTTCCGTGGTGTTCCCCACCCACTCGACGTCCGACAACTCGCGTAGAGATCACCGTCGTTGTCGAACACGATCGCGCTCTCGTCGGCCATGATCGCTGGATCACCACCGGTGAACGGCAGCGCCTCGGGCTTGCCGTGCGGCGCCAGGCGATAGATGCTGTCGCCCTTCGCGAAATAGAGCACGCCGCTCGTTGTCAGCGACGGTGCGAACATGTACGTCGTGTCCCCGAGGAGGAACGACGGCGTACCCCAGGTCCCATCGGCATGGCGCGGCACGGACCAGATCTCGAATACGCCGTGGCCGCCGCGATTCGAGATGAACAGCACGCTTTTGCCATCGGGCGCGAATGCCGGATCGCCATCGCGGTAGAACCCAGAGAACGCCGCCACCTCGGGCGTCCGCCACTCGGCGCTCGCGGACGCTCGATGCGACTCGACGATCGTCATGTGCCGGAATTGATGGTCAGTCAGCACATACAGCAGCGTGAGACCATCAGGCGAGACGGTCGCCTTGAACTCTTCGGCCGGGGTTGATATCACGCCCGGGCCAATGACCCTCGGCTCGACCGCAAGCTGAATGTCCTGTGCCGTGGCGACCCGCGTGATGAGCAGCATGATGGCGATGGTTCTGGGCATGGTGAGAGAGTGTACCGACACCGCCCGCTGCCTACTATGGCAGTGCAGCCAACCGCGATATTTCCGCCGTGGAATATCCCTTTGCGCTAGTCGACGTGTTCGCCGAGGCACCGCTCGGCGGCAACCCGCTGGCAGTCGTCGCCGGCCCTCCGGCCGAGGCGCTCTTGCCGCGCATCGCGCGCGAGTTCCACCAGTCGGAGACGACGTTCGTGATGCGACCGACGCGCGCCGCCGCGGATTGGCGACTCCGCTCGTTCACCGCGGCCGGCGTCGAGGTGTTCGGCGCGGGTCATAACGCGCTCGGCGCCTGGTGGTGCACGGAAACCGCGGTGACGATCACTGGGCGCGGGATCGTCGTTGCCGAGGGGTACCTGCACCTTTAAGCACAAAGCGGGAGGCGATTGCTCGCCCCCCGCTCTGTTTTGTACGAAGGCCGAGGCCTTAGTACATCCCACCCATGCCGCCGCCCGGAGGACCACCGGCGGGAGCCGGCTTGTCCTCTTTCTTCTCGACGACCAAGGCCTCGGTCGTGAGCAGCAACCCGGCGATCGACGCCGCGTTCTGAAGAGCGGTACGCGTCACCTTGGTCGGGTCGATAACACCGGCCGCGACCAGGTTCTCGTACTTGTCGGTCAGTGCGTTGTAGCCGAACGAGCTCTCCTTCGACTCGCGAACCTTCTCGACGACGATCGAGCCTTCGCCACCAGCGTTCTGCACGATCATACGGATCGGCTCTTCGATGGCGCGACGGACGATCTCGACGCCGATCTGCTCGTCGCTATCGCCGGCCTTGAACGCCTTGAGCGCCGGCTGCACGCGAATGAACGCGACGCCACCGCCTGGGACGATGCCTTCCTCGACCGCGGCGCGCGTCGCATGGAGCGCGTCCTCGACGCGAGCCTTCTTCTCCTTCATCTCCGACTCGGTCGCGGCGCCGACGTTGATCACGGCCACGCCACCCGCGAGCTTGGCCAACCGCTCCTGGAGCTTCTCCTTGTCGTAATCGGAGGTCGACTTGTCGATCGCCGAGCGAATCTCCTTGATACGGCCCTGGATATTGTCCGTCGACCCGGCGCCATCGATCAGCGTCGTGTTGTCCTTGTCGACAACGATCCGCTTGGCCTTGCCCAGATCGTTCAGCACGGCGTTCTCGAGCTTGAAGCCCACTTCCTCGGAGATCACCTGGCCATTCGTCAGGACGGCGATGTCCTGCAGCATCGCCTTGCGGCGATCGCCGAACCCGGGCGCCTTGACCGCGGCGACGCGGAGCGTGCCACGGAGCTTGTTGACGACCAAGGTCGCCAGCGCCTCACCCTCGATGTCCTCGGCGATGATCAGCAGAGGCTTCCCAACCTGCGCGACCTTCTCGAGGATCGGGAGCAGATCCTTCATGGACGAGATCTTCTTGTCGTGGATCAGGATGAGGCCATCCTCGAGGACCGCCTCCATCTTCTCCGGATCCGTGACGAAATACGGCGAGAGATAGCCGCGGTCGAACTGCATGCCCTCGACCGTCTCGAGCTCGGTCTGAAGGCCACGGGCCTCCTCGACCGTGATCACGCCATCCTTGCCGACCTTCTCCATCGCCTCGGCGATCAGATCGCCGATCTCGGAGTCGTTGTTGGCCGAGATCGTGCCAACCTGCGCGATCTCCTTCTTGCCAGCCGTCGGGACGCTGATCTTCTTCAGCTCCTCGACGACGACGGCAACGGCCTTGTCGATGCCGCGCTTGAGCGCCATCGGGTTCACACCCGCCGTCACGTTCTTGAGGCCTTCGCGGAAGATCGCCTGGGCGAGCACCGTCGCCGTGGTCGTGCCGTCACCCGCGTTGTCGGACGTCTTCGTCGCGACTTCCTTCACCATCTGGGCGCCCATGTTCTCGAGCGGATCAGAGAGCTCGATTTCTTTCGCAACGGTAACGCCATCTTTGGTTACCGTGGGGGCACCGAACTTCTTGTCGATGACGACATTCCGCCCCTTGGGACCGAGCGTGACCTTCACCGCCTCGGCCAACTGATCAACGCCACGCTTCAATGCCGCGCGCGCGTCCGTGTCAAAAAAGAGTTCTTTCGCAGCCATAGTAATGGTTCCTCAACCAATGACCGCGAGTACATCAGACTCGCGGAGAATGAGCAACTGCTCGCCATCCACGGTCACTTCCGTGCCGCTGTACTTCCCGTACAGCACCTTGTCACCAACCTTCACTTCCATCGGCACCCGCTTGCCCTCGTCGAACCGGCCAGGACCCACCGCGACAATCTCACCCTGCTGCGGCTTCTCCTTGGCGGTGTCGGGGATATAGAGCCCACCCCGCATCTGCTCCGCCTCTTCCAACGCCTTGACGACGACCCGGTCTGCCAGCGGGCTGACCTTGCCGCCCACGGCACTCTTAGTGGCCATACTGAAAACTTCCTCCGTGTATTTGGATCTGTTAGCACTCAAGGATGGCGAGTGCTAGCGACGGGAAATTATCCGGCTATCAGCTCGAAAGCAAGCCGTAGCCCTTCCAGTGTGAGGAAGGGAGCGACGAGGTCGAAGCTCTCGACATAAGGCTTCAAAACCTCCGCCAACCCGCCGGTGGCGACCACAAATGGGGTCTCCTTGGTCGGCCACTCCTTCTTGATCCGCCGGACTATCCCATCGATCGAGTCGACGGCCCCAAACACCACCCCAGCCCGGATGCATTCTTCCGTCCTTTTACCGATGACGCGAGACGGGGCGATCAATTCGGTCGCCGGCAGCTTGGCGGTCCGCCGCACAAGGTTGTCCGACGAGGTCCGGACCCCAGGAGCAATGGCCCCGCCAAGGAAGGTCCCGTCAGCGGTAATGCAATCAAAAGTCGTCGCCGTCCCAAGATCCACGACGATGGTATCGCGGTGATAGAGCCGGCTCGCGGCCAGCGTATTGATCAACCGATCGGCGCCAACCGTCAGCGGTTCGTCAACGGCGAGCGTGATGGGCAGCTTCGACGTCGCGTCCACGATTAGGGCCGGGCGACCGAAGGACGAACGACATGCTTCGGCCAGCGGCCGCGTGATCGCCGGCACCACGGACCCG
>DATHNL010000173.1:0-2357 GCA_035486035.1 Gemmatimonadaceae bacterium | reverse complement strand
GTGTCCGTGACGCGGTCGTGCACGAGGATCGACGCCTTGCGTGCGCCGACCGTCTCCGAGATCTCCTTGAGAATCGTGGCGGCGGCTTCCTCGAGGCGTACCGTACGGCCCAAGATCTCGCTGATCGTGTAGAGGAGGTTGATCTCCTCATAGCGCTCGGCCAGCTCGACAGCCGCGTGTTCGACTTCGGTGGCGGTCTTCAGGATCTGGGAGACGACTGGCGCCAGGAACCTGAGCAGCTGCTTCAATGGGAGATCGGCCGACTTCGCCGGGCCAACCACGAGCCAGGCACGCTTGGCGGACGGGACTCGCGCGATCAGCTGGTCGGGAGACAGCACGGCCGGCTCGGCGCTGACCGGCAACTGGTCCAACGGCGGCGGTGCGGGTGTCGACGGTGACGCGGCCAGGAGGACGAGTGGACGGGACGGGTCCGACTGCGTCCACACCGACGCGGCGCACTGGGTGCTGTCGGTGAAGGCCGTGAGGACGACCCCCAGATCCTGCTCTCTCACGGGCGCTTCAGCGTGAGGCGCACGACGTTGCCACCGTCGGTATAGCGCTCCACGCGGTCCATCAACTGGTGCATGAGATACAGGCCACGCCCGTCCTCGCGCACGACGTTCTCGGGCGTGGTCGGGTCGCGGGTGCAACGGTCGATGTCGAACCCGACACCCTCGTCGGTGATCTCGAGCACGAGGGCGGCTTTGTCGACGAGGGCGCGCACCCGGACGTGCTTCGCGCTGTCATCCGCGTTGCCACGCAGCATGGCGTTCGATAAGGCTTCCGAGAGCGCGACCGGGATGTTCAGCGAGCAGGCGCGCGCCGGAAAGTCGAGCTCGCGAATCTGACGACTCACGAGCTCCACGATCTGTTCGATTCTCCGGACATCATTCGGGACTTCCAGCTCGATCACGACGCGCATGGAATCGAGTGGATCCCGGGCGCGAGCCATCAAAAGCTTTGGAGCCCGCGTTCCCGCGTGTCGGCGATCTGAAACAACGTGTCGAGCTTCGTGAGCTCGAACAACGTCTTGAGGTCATCGTTCAAGTTCGCGAGCCGCAGCTCCCCGCCCTGCTCGCGAATCTTCTTGGACAGCGACACGAGCACGCCGAGCCCGGAGCTGTCGATGTAGCCGGTGCGCGTGAAGTCGATCAGAAACTTCCGCTCGCCCTTTTCCAGCTCATCGAGAACCTTCTGTTTCAGTTCCTGACGATTCCCCACGATTAACTGCCCCTCTACGTCGACCACAACAACCTCTCCGTGCTTCGTGATCGAAAAACTCATGTCGGCTCTCCCAACGTCGTGGCTTGCAGCGCGGTAATCGCCGCCACATTGATAATGTCATGCGGACCCGCCCCGCGCGAGAGATCGGAGCAGGGCCGCGCGAGTCCTTGCAAGATCGGCCCCACCGCGACGGCGGAGGCCAGGCGTTCGACCAGTTTGTAGGCAATGTTGCCGGCGTCGAGCGATGGAAACACGAGCACGTTCGCCGTGCCGGCGACCGGACCCCCATCGGCACCGACCTTGCGCCGCGCGACCTCGGGGACGAGGGCGGCGTCGGCCTGCAGCTCGCCGTCGATCGCCAGATCGGGGCGCCGTGCGTGCAGCAGCGCGACCGCGCGGCGGACGCGCTCGACGGATTTGCCGCCGGCGCTGCCGTGCGTGCTGTAGGAGAGGAATGCCACCTTTGGCACGTCGCCGACGATACGACGACGGTCGTCGGCCGCGGCCTCGGCCGAGTCGGCCAACTGGGCGTCGGTCGGTAGGGGGACGACGGCGCAGTCGGTGAACGTCAGGATCCGGCCGTCGGGCAGCACCATATAGAAGGCGCTCGAGACGGTCGTGACGTTTGGCGCCGGACCGATCATGCGGAGGGCGGCCCTGACGACATCGGCCGTCGTATTGACGGCGCCTGCCACGCAGCCATGGGCGTCGCCGGCCCTTACGAGGGCATCCGCGAAGTACAGAGGGGTGACGGCCAGCTTCTTGATTTCCTCTGGGGAGAGCTTCGCGGCGCGCGGGGATGCGGCGAGCCAGTCGGCGGCTTGCACGCGTCTCGGGTCTCGGCACGGGTCGATGGCGCGCGCCGCGCTGCGCGCGGCTGCGTGGGTGTCTCGGTGGGCCGGATCCAGGATCAGGATCGGTTCGACCACGTGCTCCGCGAGGAGTGTCCGGACGGCCTCCAGGGTGCGAGGGTCCCCGCTTTCCGGGAACACGATCGTTCGCGTCGTACGGGCGGCGCGTGAGCGGACGTCCGCGAGGAACGTCGAAGCAGAAAGGGCAGCTTCGGCGACTGTCACTGGGCGAACTTGCGCCGCATGGCCTCGGCCACGCGGGGGTGCACGAGCGCCGAGACG
>DATHNL010000172.1:0-7403 GCA_035486035.1 Gemmatimonadaceae bacterium | reverse complement strand
CGAAGTCGAAGCGACGGTGGTGCCGCAGAACGCACTGGATGTCCTGGCCCAGACCATAGTCGCCGTCGCCTCGACGCCCATCGAGGGCACGACCGACACGGCGCTCTACGAGCTCGTACGGCGCGCGTACCCATATCACCGACTGCCCCGCCAGGCGTTCGACGAGACGCTCGCGATGCTGAGCGGCAAGTATCCGGCAGACGTAGCCGTGGAGCTGGAGCCAAGGCTCACCTGGGACCGCACCACCGGCCGCGTCACGGGCTCGCGCGGGAGCCGTATGACAGCCGTGATCTCCGGCGGCACGATCCCGGATCGCGGCCTCTATACCGTCAACCTGCCGGATCGCACCCGACTCGGCGAGCTCGACGAAGAGTTCGTCCACGAGTCCCGCATTGGCGATGTATTCCAACTTGGCTCGGCCACCTGGCGCATCAACGCGATCGAGCACGACCGTGTAGTCGTAATCCCGGCGCCTGGCGCGCCAGCGCGGATGCCGTTCTGGCACGGCGAGTTCTCGACCCGCGGCCCGGCGGTCTCGAGCCGCGTCGGCGCGATCCGCCGCGAGCTGGCCGCCGCGACCGCCGACACGGACGCCGAGTTCGCGGCCAAGCACGGCTGCGACTTGGCGAGCGCCCGCTCGGGCCGCGAGTACGTCGCCGAGCAGCGCGTCGCGCTCGGTGTCGTGCCGGACGATACGGCGCTCACGATCGAATACTTTCGCGACGACGTCGAATCCGTCCGCGTCGTCATTCACTCGACGTTCGGCGGTCGGGTCAACGCCCCATGGGGCATGGCGCTCGCGCGTCGGGCGCGAGATCTCCTGTCGATCGACGTCGCCGTGCAGACGAGCGACGACGGGATCATGCTCCGCCTGCCCGCGCTCGCCGCGGCGCCGCCGATACGGTCGCTCCTGGCGCAGACGCCGGCCGAGGTCGAGCGGGCGGTGCTCGACGAGGTCGGGACGACGCCGTTGTTCGGCGCACGGTTCCGCATGAACGCCGCGCGCGCGTTGCTGCTGCCGCGTGGACGACCGAACCGCCGCATGCCGCTCTGGCTGCAGCGGCTCAAGGCCGTCGACCTGCTGCAAGCCGTGCGACAGTATCCCGAGTTTCCGATTCTCGTCGAGACGTACCGTGAGGTGCTGCGCGATGCATTCGACATGGACGCGCTCACCGGTGTCCTGCGCGAGATAGAGTCCGGGCGATTGCCGATTCGCATCGTCGAGACCGAGCGGCCGTCTCCGTTCGCCGCCGGCCTCCAGCTCGGCTTCGTCATGGAGTGGCTGTACGCCGATGACACACCACGCGCCGAGCGCGCCGCGGCAATGCTGTCCGTTGATCGCGGCATGCTCGACGATGTGCTCGGTGTCGACGACGCGCTCGACGAGGCTACGGCGGCCGCTATCGACGAAGTACTCGCCATCCGGCGCGGGACTGCGCCTGGCCGCCAGGCGCGCAATGCCGACGAGCTCGCGCACAAGCTCGAGCGCGCCGGGGACCTGACGCTCGACGAGCTGTCGGCGCGCGAAGCGCCAGATTCGGGCGCGCTGCGCGCGCTCCTCGCGTCTGGCCGCGTTACTACCCTGGACAACGGGCGCTATGTCCTGCGCGAGTACCAGAACGCGCCACGTCGTGACATGCTGGCGCGGTATCTCTCGCTTGCGGGGCTCGTAACGGTCGAAGACGTGGTGGCGCGGTATTCGTATTCGCCGCAGTGGGTGGAGACGCGACTGACCGAATGGGAACGCGCGGGGACGCTCGTGCGCGTCGCCGGGCGGTGGATCTCCCGTAAGGTGCTCGAACGCGCCCGCCGGCGCGCGCTGGCGAAACTCCGCGCACAGATCGAGGCGACCGATCTCCCGACGTTCGCGGCGTTCCTGCAGCGATGGCAGCATGTCGACCCGCGGGATCGCTTGGACGAAGAGGCAGGCCTCGGGATCATCCTGGAGCAACTCGACGGCCTCGCGCGCCCGGCCGATGCGTGGGAGCGCGACTATCTCCCGGCGCGGATGACGCGCTACGACCCCGCGTGGCTAACGCGAGCGGCCGGCGCCGGCACTCTCGTATGGGCTGGCGTTCCGCCCACGCGTGTGCGGTTCTTCGAGCGAGGAGAAGGCGCCCTGTGGCAGCCGGAGTCGGCAACGCCATCACTCTCGGAGTCAGCCGAGCGAGTACGGGACGCTCTCGTGCGGGGCGGCGCGTCGTTCCTGTCGGACATCACGGCGGTCACGGGCTTGGGCCCAGTGGCGGCGAGAGATGCGCTGCGTGAGCTCGCCCAAGCCGGCCTCGTCACGAACGACACCATCGACGCGATGCGGGAAGTAATGCATCAGCGTGCGCTCCCGTCACGCAGTCGGACCGAGCCCGACCCCACGCGGTGGCTGCCGAACACATTCGTGACGTCGCGCCGTCCAAGCGCACATCGCCTCCCTCGCTGGCAACGCCCGGACCGTCCGCAGTCGCAGCGTGCCAGCGCCGGCCGATGGTCGCTGCTCGACACACCGGGCACACGAGGACCAGCGCTCGATGAGGACTCGCGAGCGGCCGTGATCGCGCAAAAGTGGCTCGTCCGCTACGGCGTCATCACGCGCGATTGGTGGCGCCGTGAGCGGCCACCGGTCTCGTGGCGCGCGATCTATCGCGAGCTGAAACGTCTCGAGCTGCGCGGCGAAGTTCGCCGCGGCTACTTCGTCGAAGGACTCGCCGGCGCCCAGTTCGCGCTCCCGGAGGCCGTGGAGCGCCTGCGCGCCGCCCGCGAGGACCCGGACGCACCGCTCATCGCGATCGCCGCGACGGACCCGGCATATCCCGATCTGTTGCCGCGCCCTCGGGGCGCCAGCGCGCTGCTCGTCACGCAACGCGGCAAGCCGGTCATCACGGTCGAAGGCAACGGCCGGCGCGTGACGTTCTTGGCCGCGCTCGGCGATAGCGAGATCAGCGTCGCGGTGGCCCTCATTGCCGCGCGCCGTGGCGGACGCCGGCGCACGCTCGAGACAATCGACGGCCACCCGGCCGCGACGAGCCCGCACGCGGAAGCCTTCGTGCGCGCGGGGTTTCGTCTGTCCGGGCTGGGACTAGACTACCCCTAACGGGGCGGGGAGAGATTCCCGCACACGAGCGGCACGGGGTCGGTACCCTGGACCCGATCGACCCGCACGAAGTACTGCCCGTTCGACGGGAACCCGAGCGTGAGGGACGCGTAGCCCGCCGCGATGCCGGTCGAATCCGCGGCTAGATCGCGGTAGGCCGCGGGCGGACCGAATACGCCCAGGTCATTGTCGCATTTCCCGAAATGCACGCGCCAGGCATACTTCTGGGCCGAGTCGGCGTGATGCACCGCGATCCGCACACGGATCGAGTGGTTGTCGGCGCTCCCTGGCGCCATCCACGCGATACCGTGCGGGCCGGCGCTCGTGTCGCCAGTCGTGTCCGTCGCCTCCCAGAGCGTCGCGTTCCAACGCGTCGTCGCCGGGGGATCCGACTTGGGCGCGACCGCGTTCGCCGCGCGGCGCATAACGCCGCACGCGGTACACGCCGCGAAGCACACCACGAGACCGAGACAAAAGCGACACGACACGGGAGTCAAATATTACACCGCAGCGTCAGTTTGATCGCGCCTATTTCGACCGATGGTATAGGCACCCCGCGTGCCGCGTGAAATCAAGCGCCGAGCTCGAGCGGGAGGTCGAGTTCGTCCTCGGCGCGACCGAGTACCTCCTCGGCCGACCCGTCCGCTCCGTCCTCGATGTGGGGTGCGGCGAGGGCAACTGGTACCCACCCCTGACCGCCCGCCGCCCTCGTCTCCGCTACACGGGCGTCGATCCCAGTGAATATGCGGTTCGCCGCTGGGGCAAGCGCCGCAATATCCACCACGGCTCTGTGGACAATCTCGGCGTGGACGGCCAATTCGATCTCGTTGTCTGCTGCGGAGTTCTGAACTATCTGGCCGCCGACACGCTGACGAAGGGCCTGGCCGAAATCGCCGAACGCCTGGGGGGAGTCGCATACCTGGATATGTACACCGCGAGCGACGCTGTCACGGGCGATACGCGAGGCGCGAAGCGCCGAGCGTCATCATGGTATAGAGAACGCCTTCACCGCGCGGGACTCACCGCATGCGGACTGCACCTCTATGTCGGCCCCGCTATGGCTGACCAGCTCGCGACGCTGGAGCGCTTTCCGCGCCAACGACGGCGGCACTCCACGCGAGGATAACGGGGAGGAGCACGGTCACCAACACGAGGACAACCGCCGGCAGGTGCATCACGTTGCCAAGGGTCCGGGCGAGGCGCCCGGCGGGCCCTCGCATCGCGTCATGCGCTAAGAATCCCATGCACGCTATCCCCGCGCCGAGCGCCGAGCGGGTCGCTGGCCGACGGCTCGGCCCAACTATCCATCCCCACGCGAGCGCAATAACGGGTACGGCCCACCATCCCACGAAAAACGTCCCGAGGGCGAACGCGCCGCCAAGCACGATGACGTCGATCACTTTCGCACCCGCGGGGGAACCGGCTCGAGCTCGACGATCGCCGCGTCCCCCGACGTCGCGACTTCCTCGGGCGTCCGTGGGATAGCGAGCGAGTCGAGCTCACCGGCCATCCAACGCGGAATGCGATCCGCGTATCGACTGCTGATGGGATTCCCGGACTGCCCACCGGGATAGATCGCCCACGCCCGCACGGTCGGGCCGAGCTCCACCACCATGCGCCAACTCGGCCCGTGGATGCCACGACCTTCGAGCGGACTGATGGTCGATGTCCCGCCGGCCACCGGGAGCGCGAGGCGCGAGAATGCCGGAATCCCCAGCAGGTGGTAGATGTTCGCGGTCCGCACGCGGTCCCAGCGCCATCCGCCACCGTCGGGCGGCCCATAGCGCCGGCGCACCGTGTCCAGGGCCGCGCTGAGACTCGCGGTGAGGACGCTGTCGCGCGGTACATCCCACCATGCGCTGGTCGAATCCGCCAGCAGCTCGGCCAGGATCGTCTCCTCCGGCCATGCATCTCCCAGCCGATGCCACGCGCGCCGCTTGAGCTCTCTCATCGCCGTCTCGAAGAGCACGGCACGCTCGTTCTCGCGCGTGTACCGGCGATCCCACTGGCCCAGCAATCGCGCGCCCTCGGTCCCGCGGGTGGCGCTCAGAAAAAATGGCACGAAGTAATCGGCGCGCGCGCTACCGGGATCAGTCTGCAGTCGGCGCATCGCGTCCGGTGTCATCGCCGAGTCGGCACGGAGCGCGGCGTTGATGCGCATGGCCCGCCACGGCGACGGCCAGCTGACGCCGAGGTAGCCGGAGAACGTCGCGGGGTCATACGGCTCCTGGTTCGCCGACGCGAGAAAGCCTTGCGCTGGATTGGTGGCTTGAGGGTATTCGGCCAACGGACGATCGCCTACCCAGTCGCTCGCGCTCGTCGAGCCGTCGAAGATGCGCGTGCCCTTTCCGTCGCCCGGGCGAATCGGGAACCGTCCGTTGGACCGAATGGCGATCGTTCCCGCGCGATCGGCGACGAGCACGTTCTGGGCGGGCGCCCGGAAGCTCTCAAAACCCTTGAGCAGCTCGGCGACCGTCCGCGCCTTGGCCGCCCCATCAAAGGCGGAGAGCGCGTCCGATGGTTCGAGCGCGGTCCATCGTGTCGAGATCCAACGCTCGCCGACGTGCGTCAGCGGTCCACGATGCGAATATCGAATCGTATCGGTGGCGATCACCCGTCCATTGGGATCGCGATACTGCTCGATACGTTGCTCTAACGCCCGCCATTGCCCATCGACCTTATATCGCGTCGGCCGCGCCGGGTCATCGACTGTCTCGGCGTATTCATCGAGGACGTCAGCGCCCGTATTTGTCAGTGTCCACGCGAGATCCCGATTGAACCCGATGACGGTCACCGGTGATCCGGGTATCGTGACGCCATAGACATCGCGCTCGCCGGGCACGATGATGTGCGCCTCATACCAGATCGACGGCAGCGTCAGATCGAGATGCGGATCGCCCGCGAGCAAAGCAAAGCCCGCACGAGTGCGACGGGGCGAAACCGCCCAGTTGTTGCTGCCGACATCATCATCGCGTTCCTCGGCCGACGCGAACGCCCGGGCTGCCGTGTCCGGAGGACCTGGTGGCGGCAAGTGGCGCGCAATCCATCGGGGCTCGCCCGGCGCGGCAACGATGGGCTCCTGCAAGGGGCTGTGCACCGGCGCGAGCCCATCGGCCGCGGAATCTCCGACCGCGGCCGCGAACGCCGCGTGCTCCCGCTCGTCGAGATTATGCGCGAGCGTGAGGCTCATGCGATTGAGCAAATGCAGCGTATTGATTGCCCGCCACCGCGCCGGCCGTCGCCCGAGCAGCTTGTACTCGAGCGGGACATCCCACGGTCCCATGTGCCGGATCCACAAATTGACGCCGTCGGCGTAAGCCCGCGCCGCGCGATACGGGAGCCCCGTCGTGTCCATCGCCGCATACGCCTGCTCCGCCGCCCTCGGGAACCCGAGTGCGCGTGCCTCGCGATCGAGCGGCAGCGCAGCGGCACCAAGGAGCTCCGTGAGCGTGCCATTCGCCGCCCGCGTCTGGATCTCGAGCTGAAACAGTCGATCGCGCGCGACGACGAAGCCGAGCGCGCGATACGCGTCGAGGGTCGTGTGCGCAAAGATGTGCGGGACGCCGCGACGGTCGTAGAACACGCGGACCGCGGAGTCGAGTCCCTTGACGAATCGCACGATTTGGAACGACGGGAGCTCGGCGTGGATCGTGATCGACCAGACGCCGGTGGCGGGGTCGAGGAACGGCCCGAGTGGCGGGAGCGGGCCGAGACGGAAAGCGCCGGCCGCTATGGTGGCGAGGCTCAGGACGAGCGCGGCCGCGAAGCGCCGCGGTCGTTGAATCATGCCGCGAAGGCTATCGCGGGTGACCCAGTGAGTCCACTACATGGGCGAGCGAGTCCACCCGGCGACGGCGCGCCGCGATGTCGGCGCGCAGCGACGCGGTGCTGTCGCGCATTGAGACGTCGGGTGTCGACGACATAGAGACGGGGCCGCCGCTGCCCGAGGCGCGCGGAATCGGCGCGGCGCCCGAGTGATACACGGTCGCGGCGGTCGAATCGTCCGTGGTGTTCACATCCGGCTGATTCTTCCGCCGTCGCGATTTCGGTACTTGTGCCGGATCCAAACCCACAGGCTGTCGCTGCACAGCCGGCATGGGATCCTGCGGCAGCGGTGTCGTGCTCGTATCGCTGGCCGAGAGCACGACCGAATCGGGCGCTGCCGGCGTTTGCTGCACAATCGCCGGCCGTGACTGCATCGCGTACTTCACGATAGCCAACGCGGCGGCCGACCCGAAGATCACGCTCAAGAGAACCGAGACCACGACGGTACGCATGCGATCCCCTGCGGTGCTCGGCACCCGAATAAATGTGT
>DATHNL010000171.1:0-3119 GCA_035486035.1 Gemmatimonadaceae bacterium | reverse complement strand
CGAGCGGACCGATGTTCTGCTGGGGCGCGAACGACTTCGGACAGCTCGGTGACGGCGACAGTCTCGGCCACGCGGGGCACCCGGTGCCGATTCCCGTCATCGGCAATCTGCAATTCACGGCGATCACTGCCGACGACGACGCGACCTGCGCGCTCACGGCGCAGGGCGCCGCTTATTGCTGGGGATTGTCCTTTCAGCAAGCCGGAGCCTTTATAGGGCCTCCGCCCAATTTCTCGCCCGCACCGGTCGGCAACGGTACACCGCTTCGCGCGATCGCGACGAACGCCCAGAGCGCGTGCGGACTCACGACGGGTGGATCGGCGGTGTGTTGGGGATGGTCTTACTACGCCGGAAACGGATACCCGTACTACCCCGGCAATCAACCGGGATTCTACCCGTTGCCGGTCGCGGTCGCGCCGCCCGGATATACGATCCCGAACGGCTACGGCTTCGATCGACATCGCTGAACTGACGGGTGGCACTTCAGTGCCGACATGGGTATTTCGTTATGATGCCCGCGTCGCTCACTGATACGCTGCTGGGGCTCCTGGACTCGGTCGTGCGGGAACGACACCCCGACGGTCGGGCGCTTCAAGCCCAGGGGCAGTGGTTCCAGCTCCTCGCGCTGGCCGAGCAGTACGAAGCATTCCGCGCCCGCCGGCGCGCGAGCGAGGCGAGTGACACGTTCAATCGCGTGATCAAAGAGGCAAAAGAACGGGGCGTTCCGCGCGAGGTCGTCGAGTCGTGCGTTGCCGCGCTCCGCATCGTGCCGGTGATCACGGCGCACCCGACCGAAGCGCGTCGCGTCACGGTCCTCGAGAAGCAGCGGCGCATCTATGACTATCTCGAGTATCTGGCCGAGCGCCCGACGGATCACGAGGCGCTTCTGGCCGAGTTGCGCAATGAGCTCGATATCATGTGGCTCACGGGCGAATTGCGGCTCTCCAAGCCGACGGTCGAGCAGGAGATCGCCTGGGGCCTCTACTTCTTCAGTGAGACGTTGTTCGACACCGTCTCGCCGCTGCAGGATCGACTCATCGCCGCGGTGAAGGAGCATTACCCTGACATCAATCCGAACGTCTCGGGATTCCTCGAGTTCGGATCTTGGATCGGGGGCGATCGCGACGGAAACCCGTTCGTCACGCCGGACATGACCCGCCACGCCGTGCGTGAGAACCGCCTGGCGAGCCTGCGACGCTACGAGCAGCGCCTCACGGCTCTCCGCGCGTCGCTCAGCATCTCGCAAGACTCACTCGCCACGCCGCTCTGGTTCCAGCGCACGGTTGTCAAGGCGCTGGCAGAGAGCGGCGACGCGGCGCAGATCGCGAATCGCAATCCCGGCGAGCTGTTTCGTCAGTACCTGTCGTCTATGCTGCGCCGGTTGTCCGCGACGATCGAGCACGCCGAGCGTGGCTGGTCGTCCACCACGGCTCCACGGTACGAATCATCGGATGACCTCGTTCGCGATCTGCAGGTCCTCGAACGTGGGCTGACCGAGTCCCATAGCGCCCGTCTGGCACGTGCGTATATCACGCCCGTGCGTCGCGAGGTCGAAGTGTTTCGCTTCTCGACCGCGCGCCTCGATTGCCGCGAGCACGCGACGCGCCTCGCCGCTGGGACGCCGGACACGCGCCAATCGTTGCTCGATGCGCTCGCGACTCCCAGGTCCGGCGCTTCGACGGCAACGTCGAACGAGCCAGCCCTCGCGATCTTCAACGTTATCGCCGAAGATCGCGCGGCGTTCGGCAGTTTCATCATCTCCGGGACGAGCAGCGTCGACGACATTCTGCGCGCGTACTTGCTCGCCAAGGAGGCCGGGTTGTACTCCGACGCGGCCGGCGTCGAGCGGTGCACGTTGCCGATCGTGCCCCTGTTCGAGACGATCGCCGACCTGCGGGCCTCTCCGGCAATCATGCGCGATCTGCTCGCGGTGCCCGTCGTCCGGCGCAGCCTGCGCGGCCGGCCGCAGGAAGTCATGATCGGGTACTCGGACTCCAACAAAGACGGCGGGTTTCTCACCGCGAACTGGGAGCTCAGTAAGGCGCAATCCAAGCTCACGCGAGTCGGCGCCGAGGCGGGGGTGCCTATCTCGTTCTTTCATGGCCGCGGCGGCTCGGTCGGTCGCGGTGGGGCGCCGACCGGCCGGGCGATAGCGGCCCAGCCGGTCGGGTCGGTCGTCGGGACCATGCGACTCACGGAGCAGGGCGAGGTCGTGTCTTACAAATACGGCACGCGCGACGCCGCCCTGTACCAGCTCGAGCTGCTCTCGGCCAGCGTCCTCGCGCACACGCTCGGGCGTGGCATGGCCGAACCCAGCCCTGAATTCGCCGAGGCAATGGAGGCGCTATCGGGCGCCGCGTTCGCCGCCTACCGTGGCCTGGTCGAGCATCCCGCCTTCTTCGCCTACTACAGCGCCGCCTCTCCGCTTGAGGAGCTTGCGGCGCTCAACTTGGGATCCCGTCCAGCGAGACGGTCGAGCGCGCGGGCTCTGGCTGATTTGCGAGCGATTCCTTGGGTGTTCGCTTGGACTCAGAACCGGCATTGCGTGCCCGGCTGGTACGGCATCGGCAGCGCGCTGGCCGCGTTTGTGCAAATCCGCGGGACCCGCGGAGAGGCGCTGCTGCGACGCATGTTCGCCGAGTTCCCCTTGTTGCAATTGATTCTCGACGAAGCCGAAAAGACCCTGATGCAAGTGGACCGGTCGTTGATGCGTGCCTATGCGCAACTCGTCGCCAGCGCCGAAGATCGGGGCGCGATCCTCGCGCTCATCGAAGCCGAGCTGGATCGAACGATCGACGTCATCCTACGCTTGACCGGAGAAACAACGATCGGGGTGCGATTTCCGCAGTACCGGGAGCGCATTGAACGCCGCCGTGCCATGCTCGACCGCGTTGGCCATGAGCAGATCCAGCTGTTGCGGCAGGTACGCGATGCGTCACGAGACCCCGAAGAGCGAAACGCGTCGCTCTCCGCCCTCCTGTTCTCGATCAACTGCATCGCGGCGGGGTTTGGCACAACGGGATAAGGTTCGATACATTCCTCCGCTCTTCGACCTGGAAACCCATGGCTCTCTCGATCGCCGTCCGCCGCGCTGAACTGACCGATACTCCACTACTGGT
>DATHNL010000170.1:0-47467 GCA_035486035.1 Gemmatimonadaceae bacterium | reverse complement strand
GGTGCTCGTGAACTCGAATCCCGCCACGATCATGACGGATCCCGAGTTCGCCGACCGGACCTACATCGAGCCCGTGACCCCCGAGTTCGTCGAGCTCGTGATCGCCGAGGAACGCCCCGACGCGCTGCTGCCGACCATGGGCGGTCAGACGGCGCTCAATGTCGCGATGGCGCTGCACGAAAATGGCGTCCTCGCCAAGTACGGCGTGGAGCTTATCGGCGCCAACGCGCGGGCGATCGCGATGGCCGAAGACCGCGCGCTGTTCGCGCAGGCCATGCAGCGCATCGGACTCGATGTCCCGTCGGGTTCCACCGTCACGAGTTGGGACCAGGCCGACGCGTTGGCCGACACGATCGGCTTCCCGGCGATCATCCGGCCGTCATTCACGCTCGGCGGCACGGGTGGCGGTATTGCCTACAACCGCGCCGAATACGAATCGATTGTCCGCCGTGGCCTCGAACTTTCTCCCACCAGTCAAGTCCTGATCGAACGCAGTGTCTTGGGTTGGAAAGAGTTCGAGCTGGAAGTGATGCGGGACGGTGCCGACAACGTCGTCATCGTCTGCTCGATCGAAAATTTGGATCCGATGGGCGTCCACACCGGCGACTCGATCACCGTTGCGCCGGCGATGACGCTCACGGACCGCGAGTATCAGCTCATGCGTGATGCCGCGATCAAGGTGATCCGAGAGATCGATGTCCAAGCGGGTGGATGCAATATTCAATTCGCGATCAACCCGCGCGATGGCACGATGCTGGTGATCGAGATGAACCCGCGGGTCTCCCGATCCTCGGCCCTCGCGTCCAAGGCGACGGGCTTCCCGATCGCCCGGATCGGCGCGAAGCTCGCCGTCGGGTATCGCTTGGACGAAATTCGCAACGACATCACCAAGACGACGCCGGCGTCCTTCGAGCCGGTGCTCGACTACGTCGTGGTAAAAGCCCCGCGGTTCGCCTTCGAAAAATTCGCGACCGCCGATCCACGTCTGACGACCCAGATGAAATCGGTCGGCGAGTCGATGGCGATCGGCCGCACGTTCAAAGAGGCTTTTCAAAAAGCCCTCCGCGCGCTCGAAGCGGGCCGGCAAGGCTGGACCATCGGTGCCACTCCGGCGGACGATCGCCTCACGGACGATAGCCCGGAATCGCTCCGCTCAGCACTCCGCCAACCAACGCCGGAGCGGATCTACCAGCTCAAGCGCGCCATGCAAGCGGGGATTTCCCTCGCGGATCTGAACGACATGACGTCGATCGATCCGTGGTTCTTGTCGGAGATGCAACAGCTGGTCGAAGCCGAACGCCGCTACGTCGCCGGATCCGAGGATATCCTGGGCATGAAGCGCCTGGGTTTCTCGGATGCCCAGCTGGCGGCTCTTCGCGGAGAAGATGAAAGCACGGTGCGCCAGCGCCGTCAGGCGCTCGGCGTCCGCCCGGCGTACAAGATGGTCGACACGTGCGCCGGCGAGTTCCCGTCGTCAACGCCGTACCTCTACAGCAACTACGACGAAGAAAGCGAGGCGCCGCGAAGCGGGCGCCAGTCAATCATAATCCTGGGCAGTGGCCCGAACCGAATCGGCCAGGGCGTAGAGTTCGACTATTGCTGCGTGCAAGCAGCCCTGGCGCTGAGAGGCCGTTTCGAGACGATCATGATCAACTCGAACCCGGAAACGGTTTCGACCGATTATGACATCTCTGACAAGCTCTATTTCGAGCCGTTGACGCTCGAAGATGTCTTGGAGATCATCGACCGCGAACAACCGCTCGGCGTCATCGTCCAACTCGGCGGCCAAACGCCGCTCAAGCTCACGCGCGGCCTCGAAGCCGCCGGCGTCAATATCCTCGGGACGTCACCAGACGCGATCGACATTGCCGAAGACCGCCGCCGCTTCGAGAAAATCGCCCGCGAGCTAGGCCTCACGCAGGCGCCGAACGGCACGGCGACCAACGTCGACGATGCCGCGGCCATCGCCGGTGAGCTGAGCTATCCGGTCATTCTCCGCCCGTCGTACGTGCTCGGCGGTCGCGCGATGGAGGTCGTCTATGATGAGCCGTCGCTGCGCGAATACTTCACGCGCGCGATCCAAGTCTCCGAAGCGCGTCCGGTCCTGATCGACCATTTCTTGGAAGACGCCTTCGAAGCCGATGTCGACGCGATCTCTGATGGTTCGCGGGTAGTGATCGGCGGCGTGATGCAGCACATCGAAGACGCTGGCATCCACTCCGGCGATTCCGCCTGCGTCCTCCCGCCGTACCTCATCGGCGACCGCGACGCGGACAAGATGCGCGAACAAACGGTCGCGCTGGCGAAGGCGCTCGGTGTCGTCGGCCTGATCAACGTGCAATTCGCGATCAAAGACGGCACGGTCTACGTCCTCGAGGTCAACCCGCGCGCGAGCCGCACGATCCCATTCGTGTCCAAGGCCGTCGGAGTGCCACTCGCCGCCGTCGCCGCACGGGTCATGGCCGGCGAAACGCTCGAGGCGATCGGCTACACGCGCGAGGTGATCCCGCCCTACATCGCGGTGAAAGAGGCGGTCTTCCCGTTCAACAAATTCCGGGAATTCGACCCGATCCTCGGCCCCGAGATGCGCTCGACGGGAGAAGTGATGGGGATCTCCGACTCGTTCGGCAGCGCATTCGCCAAAGCGCAGATGGCCGCCGACAACAGCCTGCCGACCCGCGGCGCGATTTTCATCACCGTCAACGACAGTGACAAGCCGACGGTCCTGCCGATCGCCCGCCGCTTCCACGAGCTGGGTTTCAAGCTCTTCGCGACAGAAGGGACCGCCAAATACCTGCGTGGTCGGGGTGTGCCCGCCGAGCGGGTTTTCAAAGTCCACGAGGGACGCCCGCATGGGATGGACCTGATCGTGAATGGCCAGGTCCAACTCTTGATCAACACGCCGCTCGGCAAGCACGCATTCCGCGACGACTACTCGCTGCGCCAACAGGCGATCGCCCACCGCGTCCCGTACACCACGACCCTCTCGGCCGCGAGCGCCGCCTGCGATGCCGTACTCGCGCTCCGCTCGCGTCCGCCGGCCGTTCGCTGCCTCCAAGACTGGCACGTGCTCGTCCAGGTCGCGCAAGAAGTGCTCCTATGACGCCCTATATCCACGAGTCGGCCTACGTCGATGAAGGCGCGACCATAGGAGCCGACACGAAGATCTGGCATTTCTGCCACATCATGCCGGGCGCTGTCATTGGCTGCCGCTCCAGCCTTGGCCAGAACGTTGTCGTCATGGGCGGCACGCGCATCGGCGACAACGTGAAGATCCAGAACAACGTGTCGATCTACGAGGGCGTCGAGCTCGAAGACGATGTGTTCTGTGGACCCTCAATGGTCTTCACGAACGTCATCAACCCGCGCAGCCACGTCTCGCGCAAGCACGAGTATCGACGCACCCTCGTCCGCCGCGGCGCGACGATCGGCGCGAATGCCACGATCGTGTGCGGTGTGACGCTCGGCGAATATGCCTTTATCGGCGCCGGCGCAGTCGTCACCCATGATGTAGAGCCGTTTGCGCTGGTACTGGGCGTCCCAGGCCGTCGTGTCGGCTGGATGTGCCGTTGTGGCGAACGTTTAGAGGGATTGTCCTGTGCCGTTTGCGGCACTCAATACGTCCCGGATGGCGAGGGTATCGCTATCCAGGGGAAGATGTGACGAGAGTCAGCGGTGAAACGCAGGCCCAACGCGTCTTCCGTGTCGCCCTCGTGGGCGCCGGCCGCATCGCGCGCAATCACTTCGAGGCGATCGCCAAGGTCGACGGTCTGGAATTGACGGCCGTCGCCGACATCGACCCCGAACGCGCCCGCGAAGCCGGCGAATCGCAAGGCGTACCATGGTTCCGTTCGTACGAGGAGATGCTGGCGCAAGCGCCGAGCGATATCGTCGCCGTCGCCACGCCGTCGGGCCTCCACCCGCGCCACGGCATTCTCGCCGCGCACGCCGGCAAGCACGTCGTCTGCGAGAAGCCGATGGCCATCACGCTCTCCGCCGCCGACGAGCTCGTGCAAGCCTGCGACGACGCCGGCGTCCAACTCTTCGTCGTCAAGCAGAATCGCCTCAACGCGACCATCCAGCTCGTCAAGCGCGCGATCGACAAGCAGCGCTTTGGCCGCATCTACATGGCGAACTGCACCGTGCGCTGGTCGCGGCCGCAGGAGTACTACGACTCGGCACCCTGGCGCGGCACCTGGGAGTTCGACGGCGGCGCGTTCATGAACCAAGCCTCGCACTACGTCGATCTGATCCAGTGGCTCGTCGGCCCGGTCGAGAGTGTCACCGCGAAAACCGCCACGCTCGCCCGGCGCATCGAAACGGAAGACTCCGGCATCGCGATCCTCAAGTTCCGCAACGGCGCGCTTGGCACGATCGAGGTCACGATGCTGACATATCCACGGAACCTCGAGGGCTCGATCACGATACTCGGCGAGAAGGGCACCGTGAAAGTCGGCGGGACCGCCGTCAACAAGATCGAGCACTGGGCGTTCTCCGAATACGACGACGACGACAAGCTCGTCGACATCGCGAGCACCAACCCGCCGACCGTATACGGCTACGGGCACGAGGGCTACTACCGGAACGTCCTGCGCGTCCTCCGCGGCGAGGCGAAAGCGGACACCGACGGCCGCGCCGGCCGGAAATCGCTGGAGCTCATACTCGGGATCTATGAGTCGGCCAAGACCGGCCGGGAGATCCCCCTCCCGTTGCGCGCGAAGATCTAGCAGGTTTAGAAACATCTTATGGCTGTGCCTCTCCTCGACCTACGCGCCCAACACGCGACCATCCGCGACGAGGTCGTGTCGGCCATGATGAAGGTGGTCGATGATCAGACGTTCATCCTCGGCGCCGCCGTCGGCAAGCTGGAATGCGAGGTCGCGGGTCTGTCCCGCACCCGCTTCGCGATCGGCTGCGCGAACGGCACCGATGCCCTGTTGATCGCGATGCGCGCCTTGGACATCGGCCGCGGCGACGAAGTGATCACGACCCCGTTCACGTTCTTCGCCACGGCCGGGACGATCCACAATGTCGGCGCCACGCCGGTGTTCGTGGACATCGACCCGGTGACGTTCAACATCGACCCCGATGCCATCGCCGCGGCGATCACGCCGCGCACGAAGGCCATCATCCCGGTCGACCTGTTCGGCCAGATGGCGGCGCTCGAGCGCGTTGCATTGGTCGCCCGCGGCCTGCCGGTGATCGAGGACGCGGCCCAGACGATCGGCGCTCGCCGCGCGATCGACGGCGAGTGGCGGATGGCCGGCGAGATCGCCACGATTGGCACGTTCTCGTTCTTCCCGTCGAAGAACTTGGGCGCGTGGGGCGATGGCGGGATGATGGTCACACAGGACGAGCGCCTGGCGCAGCGGATGATGAGACTCCGCACGCACGGCGGCCTCAAGACGTACTTCCACGAGGAAGTCGGCTACAACTCCCGGCTCGATGCGCTGCAGGCCGCCGTGCTCTCGGCCAAGCTCCCGCACCTCGCCCAGTGGAGCCAGCGCCGCCGTGAGAATGCCGCGCATTACTCCGCCGCTCTGGCCGGCGTCCCCCAGGTCGTGACGCCAACAGTCCTGCCCGAGAACGAATCGATTTTCAATCAATACACGATTCGGGTCGGCAACGGCCGTCGGGACGCTTTGCAACAACATCTCAAGGCAAAAGGGATCGGCACCGCGATCTACTATCCGCTGCCGCTTCACCTGCAACCGTGTTTCTCGTATCTCGGCTACAAAGAGGGCCAACTCCCGGAGGCAGAGCGGGCCTCACGCGAGGTGCTTTCGCTCCCCGTGTATCCTGAGCTCACGCGCGCCCAACTCGATGAGGTGGTCGCCGCCGTCCGGGAGTTTTTCGCATGAAAGACCAACTGCTTGCAAAGATCAACGACCGCACGGCCGTCGTCGGCGTGATCGGCCTCGGTTACGTCGGCCTCCCCCTCGCCATGGAGTTCGCTAAGGCGGGCTTCCATGTCGTCGGCTTCGACATCAGCACGCGCGTCGTCGCCGCGCTCTCGGCCGGCAAGTCGCACATTCAGGACGTCCCGTCCGCCGAAGTCGCCGCGCTCGTGACTTCGGGAAAGTTCGAGGCGACCACCGACCCCGCGCGCCTCGCGGCGTGCGACGCGGTGTCGATCGCTGTCCCGACGCCGCTGGTCAAGACGCGCGATCCCGACATGTCCTATGTCGACAAAGCGACGGACACGATCGCCGAGCGATGCCACCCAGGAATGCTCGTCATCCTGGAATCGACCACGTATCCCGGAACGACGCGGGAGCTCGTCCTACCGAAATTCGAAGCGAAAGGTATGACGGCGGGCAAAGACGTATTTCTCGCGTTCAGCCCCGAGCGTGTAGACCCGGGCAACGAGAAATACAACACAAAGAACACCCCAAAAGTCGTCGGCGGTCTGACGCCAGCGTGCATGGAGGTCGCCTACGCGCTCTACGCCACGTGCGTAGACAAAGTCGTTCGCGTGTCGTCCCCGGAAGTCGCCGAACTAGTCAAGCTGCTGGAAAACACGTTCCGCTCGGTCAATATCGCGCTCGTCAATGAAACAGCGATCGTCTGCGACCGCCTGGGAGTAAATGTCTGGGAGGTCATAGATGCAGCCGCGACGAAGCCGTTTGGTTTTATGAAGTTCACGCCGGGCCCTGGCATCGGCGGACATTGCATCCCACTCGATCCGCACTACCTCGCCTGGAAGATGCGGACGTTGAACTACAAGACGCGCTTCATCGACCTGGCGAGCGAGATCAATAGCCAGATGCCGGATTACGTTGTCGAAAAAGTGGCGCACGCGCTGAACGATGCTCGCAAGTCGGTCAACGGGAGTCGAGTTCTTGTTATCGGTGTGGCGTACAAGAAGAACATCGACGACATTCGTGAGAGCCCGGCGCTCGATGTCATTCGTTTGCTCGAAGGCCGCGGTGCAACCGTCGCCTACCACGACCCGTATATTCCGCGCTTCCGCGAGGAAGGGCACGAGCGGGTCGGCGTTCCCTTGACGGCAGCGGAGCTGGAGCGGTCCGACGCCGTTGTCATCGTCACCGACCACAGCTCGATCGATTATCAGCTCATTGTCGACCACGCGGACGTGGTCGTCGATACGAGGAACGCTACCGCCGGCGTCCGTAATCCGTCGGCGCGTATCGTTTCTCTTTCGACCGCGGCCTGATCTCCTGCTGGTCCTGCTGACCGTCAGCGCGGCCCCCCGCGCTGGCGCGCAATTTGGTCTCGTTCAGTTGCCGCTGGACGATCCCGCCTACGTGCAGCTCGCCGCGCTCGAGCACATGGGCTGCGCGGAAGCCCGCGTTTCGCCCCGTCGTCCGTATACCGTCCACGCCGTCCGGGCCGCTCTCACTCTCGCTCGGGATGTTCGCGCCTGCCGCGGCCCCATTCTCGACGCCCTGTCGCGACGTTTCGCGTTCCGCGAAGCGGACGCGCACTCCGGGCTGCGAGGAGGTGGCGAGGCGACGCTGCGTGCCACCGGTCTAACGGGCGGCGAATTCGAGCCGCTCTGGAACGACATTCGCCCAACCAACCAAGGCGACCCAACGGCGGTCGGGATCGTGCACGGCCGCCTGACCTGGGGTGACGGCTCAGCCGACCAGGTCGTCGCCGTAGGCGACGCCTACGCGCAGACGGGATCGCGCAACGATCCCACCGTGCGCGCACGAGAGTTCCGCCACACATCCGGCGTGTTCGACATTGGCGAGGCGTACCTCTCGGGCCGCATCGGCCCATTCGAAGGCACGATCGGTCGCGGCGAGGAGGCCTGGTTGGGCGAGGGGCGGGAATCGCTGTTCTTATCGGCGAACGGTCCACCGATGGACCGCATGACGGCCAGCGTATCGACGCACGACTTCGAGGCCCGAGTGCTGCTCGGGTCGCTCGACGACGTCGTCCTCGACTCCACCCAGGACAACATCGTCGGAACGCAAAGCATTCAACGCTACTATCGCTACCTGGCCGCCGGCGCCGTCACGTGGCGCCCGAATCGGGTCGTCGAGGCGACGATCGGGACGCTGGCCATACTGCCGTCCGCTTCCACTGCCCTTGATCTCTTCTACGTCAACCCGTTCAGCCCGTATCCGGATACAACCCGCAAGCTCGTCAACGTCACCGACCACGTCGAGACGTTCGGTGGCTTGCGCGTACGCGCGGGTGTCGCGACGTTCGACGGCGAGCTGCTCGCCGATCAGCAGTTGAAGTCGGACCATATCGGGTATCTCTTCACCGCCACGACGCCACTGCCGACCCACATACCCGTCAGCCTCGATGCGACATTCGAGCATATCGGGCGCGAGACCTATACGAGCCAATACTACGCGAGCGTGCCGGAGCACTACGGCGTGCCCCTGGGTTCCGTTCTCGGCCCCGACGCCGAGCTGGGGCAGATCGGCGCCGAGGTGTTCGTCGCGGGCCCCCTGCGGGTGGCCGGCGACATCGGCATCTGGCGTCGGGGGCGCGTCCGAATCGACGAGCGACCCGCCCAACCTAGCTCAGGCCCCGATACCCCGGAGCAACGCGCGACGATCGGCGACCTTACGATTCAGTTCCTGACCCCCGTCGTCCCAGTGACCATCCGGTTCTCCGGTGCCACGGTGACGAACGCGAACAACGTCGCGTCGCCGTCGTCGTCCTATGGTCAGACCCAAATCATCGCCAGCTATGCGTTTCGGTACCCGTAAAATCGCTCTGGCCTGCCTGCTGACGGCGACCTCCGTGGCGGGCCAGGACCTCCCGACCCCGCCGGTGCTCGACACCGCCGCGAGGCCGACCGGTGCACTGCGCCAGGGCGATATTTTGAACCTTAAGGTCTATCGCGACTCCGAGCTCAGCGGGAAGTACTTGATCGATGCCAAGGGCGAAGTGCAGATCCCGGGTCTCGGCACGATCCGCGCGGCGGGTCTCACGCCAAGCCAGGTGTCGGACCGCATGGTCGACGCGATGCGGATTCGCGGGTTCCGCGATCCCGAGCTCGCGGTTCAGCCACAAATCCGCGTCTCGGTGCTCGGCGAGGTCCGGCTGCCCGAGCTGTACTCAGTGGACCCTGGCGTCAGCCTGATCCAGCTCCTGACGCTCGCCGGCGGCCCCAGCGACCGCGCGGATCTCAAGCACACGCGCGTGATCCGTGACGGTCGGGAGTACATCATCGACTTGCAGAGCGCCTTGACCGGCAGCCCGACGGGTCGCCTGGGTCTCTATTCCAATGACGTGGTGTACATTCCCAAGAAAGGTGGTCTCACGCGGGAAAACGCCACATTTCTCCTCAGTATCATTAGCACCGGTCTGACGGTCGTGACGGCTATCCTTGTCCTGACTCATTACTGATGAGCGAGAACGGGGCCGGCTCTGGCGCCGAGACGGCAGCCCGAGAGACGACGATCCGCGATGTCTTCGCGGCGACTCGCCGTCGTCGCGGAGCCGCGCTCGCCATCTTCGCCGTCGTGGTCTCGGTTGGCACGTGGAAAACCATGACCGAAGAGCGAGTCTACGTCGCGGCGGTCACGGTCCGCGTTCAACAGAACACGCAGTCGCCGATGGCGGGCGTGCCCGTCTCGACACCCGACTACGACTTCCGGGTCGACCCGCTCGTCTCGGAGCAGCAGGTCATCAAGAGCAAGCTGATCGCCACGCGGACGGCCGAGGCGGCGGGCGCCCGGCTCATCGTCATGCAGCCACAGCGCCTGCTGCTGAGCACCTTGGTCGGCGAAAACCCGATTGTGGTGAAGCCCCAGGCGCACGATGCGGACTATCGCCTGACCCTGTCGGATAGCACGTATCTCATTCGGCAGGGCACGACTCGCTATGGTCCCGTGAAGTACGGCGCGCCGCTCGATGCCGGCGACATCTCGATCACCATACCAGGTCGTCCCGGGATCAAAGCGCGTGATGTCCTCTTGCGCGTCGCGTCGCTCGACGCCGTCGCCCAGGATCTCCAGGGATTGATCGCCACGCGCGTGCTGGCCCAAACCGACATTATCGAGATTTCGGTCTTCGGCACCGATCCGGTACGGGTGCGAGACATGGCGAACGACCTGGCCCAGGTGTACGGCGACTACTCCAAGGAGCAGGGGCTGATCACGGCGGCCGCCCGCTCCGCGTTCATTCGCACCGCGCTGACCGAGCAGGGCCAGCAACTCGCGCAAGCGCAAGACTCGTTGCGCCGGTTCCAGGAACACAATCAGTCGTCGGACGTCAGCGCCGAAGCAACGGCGATTCTCCAGGCCATCTATTCGTACGACACGAAGCGTGGTGAGCTGACCCTCCAGCAGCGCGTCTATCAGGAGCTGGTCGGGAAGCTGGAGCAGACCGATACGACGGATATCGAGATGCGGAAGCTCGTTGGCACCGATGCGGTGAAAGACAACCGTGCGGTCGCCGATCTGTATCAACGGTGGTTCGACTTGGAACGCACCCGGCAACAGTTGATGCTGACCCGAAACGGCAAGAATCGCGACGTGCAAGCGATCGATAGTACGATTGCGGCCACGAAATCGTACCTGAAGAACGCGAGCGGCCTCTATCTCCAGAGCCTGGCCAGTCGTGTCGCATCGATCGACACGAATATCGCCGACCTCCGGCATCAGGCCGAACAGTTCCCGCCACTCGTCGCGCGGCAAGCCCGGTTGGACGAGAACGTGCACACGATGCAGGCGGGATACGAGAACCTGCTGTCGCAGTATCAGCTGTCGCGTATCGGCGAGTCCGCGGAGACCGGGCGCGTTCGGGTCATCGACGCCGCCGTGCTCCCGACGGTTCCGATATCACCACACCGGAAGCGGTCGGTCTTCCTCGCTGCCGTGATCGGGATTGCGCTCGCCGTCGCCGGCGCGGCCTTGTTGGACCGATTCGACGACTCCGTGCAGACCCCGGACGAGATCCGCGACCGTCTCCACTTGCCGCTCCTCGGCTCGATTCCACGCGTCAAGCACACGCCCCAGCACGACGCGGCCCGGCTCGTGACGCACGTCGAGCCCCAGTCGCTCGTTGCCGAGGCGTTCCGCTCGTTGCGCACGAATATCGCGTTCGCCCGCGCCCACCAGGACTTGCGCACGATCGTCGTCACGAGCGCGGCGCCCGGAGACGGGAAGTCCACCATCGCCGTCAACCTGGCCACGACCTTCGCTCAGCAAGGACAGCGCACGTTGCTGATCGACGCCGACCTCCGCCGGGCGGTCATCGACCGCACATTCGATATTCCGCGGAGCCCGGGGTTGACCGAGTTCCTCGTCGGCAGCCACACGCTGGAATCAGTCGCCCGGGAGACCGATGTTCCCAATTTGTTCATTCTGCCGAGCGGACACTTTCCCCCGAACCCTTCGGAGCTACTCGGCTCCCAGCAGATGCGCGCGGGGCTCGAGGCGGCGACGAAAGCGTTCGACATGGTGTTGATCGATTCGCCGCCGGTGCTGGCCGTTACCGACGCCTCGGTGCTTTCGGCGCACGTCGACGGCACCATTATCGTCGTCCGGCTCGGGGTGTCCGCTCGCGAGGCGGTCAGCCGCTCCGTGTCACAACTCCGCGTCGTCAATGGCCGGATCCTCGGCGCGGTGCTGAATGCGGTCGATTTCCGATCGAGCGCGTATCACGGCGGTTACGGTTACTACTATCAACGGTTTTACGGAGAGGAATCCGGCGGAAAATCCGGCGGCAAGCGTGGAAAACGACGCGCGAGCCGTGTAGGCTAATGCGATGAATATTACCGTCGTGGGAAGCGGATACGTCGGCCTCGTGGTCGGTGCGTGTCTGGCCGAAACCGGGAACGACGTCGTCTGCGCCGACGTGGATCCAAAAAAGATCGAAGGCCTCAAGCGCAATCACCTCCCGATCTACGAACCCGGCCTGGAGCCGCTAGTCGAGCGCAATCAATCCCAATCGCGCCTGTTGTTCACAACAGATATTCCGCACGCGATTGCATCAGCGCACGTGGTCTTCATCGCGGTTGGCACGCCACCCGATGAAGACGGCTCCGCCGACCTCCGTCACGTGCTCGCGGTCGCCGAGGAAATCGGCAAGCACATGAAGCGAGAGTTGGTCATCGTCACCAAGTCGACGGTTCCCGTGGGCACCGCGGGCAAAGTCGCCGATGCCGTCAGCAAGCACGCGAAGCACCGGTTCCACATGTGCAGCAACCCGGAATTCTTGAAGGAGGGCGCTGCCGTCGATGATTTCATGAAACCGGATCGTGTTGTCCTCGGCGTCGCCTCTGATTTCGCGCGGTCAGTAATGGCCGAGCTCTACGCGCCGTTCGTCCGCACCGGGAAGCCGATCATCTTCATGGACATCGCCTCGGCCGAGATGACCAAATACGCGGCCAACGCGATGCTTGCCACGCGCATCTCGTTCATGAATGAAATCGCGCGACTGTGCGAAACGATCGGTGCCAACGTTGATGCGGTCCGCCGCGGCATCGGCAGCGACGACCGTATCGGCCCGTCGTTCTTGTTCCCGGGTCCTGGCTACGGCGGCTCGTGCTTCCCGAAAGATGTCCAAGCATTGATTCGCACGGCACAATCGGTCCAGGTGCCGCTCGAAGTCGTATCGGCGGTCGAAAAGGCGAACGAGCGCCAAAAGCACGTCTTGTTCGAAAAAACGACAAAGGCCCTCGGTGGCTCGATCAAGGGCGCGTTGATCGCGGTCTGGGGATTGGCATTCAAGCCCCAGACCGACGACATGCGCGAAGCCCCGGCGCTGACGCTGATCGATGAGTTGCTGGCGGCTGGGGCCACGGTGAAAGCGCACGACCCGGTCGCCGAGCACGAAGCACGGCGGCGGCTAGGTGATCGCATCGCCTACGCCGATTCGAACTATGACGCCGCCAACGGCGCCGATGCCCTCATCGTCGTCACCGACTGGAACGAGTATCGCCACCCGGATTTCCGGCGGATCAAGCAGGCGCTGAAGCGCCCGGTCTTGATCGACGGTCGCAACCTCTACGACCCGCAGCAGATGCGCACCCTCGGATTCACGTACGACTCGATCGGACGCGTCTGAGCACATGCGTGTCCTGATCACCGGCGCGGCCGGGTTCCTCGGCTCCCACCTGGCGGACCGATTCCTGGCCGAAGGCCATGCGGTCGTCGGGTTGGACAACTTCGTGACTGGTCATCCGGACAACATCGCGCACTTGATGGGTCGTCCGGATTTCGAGTTCCTGCGGCACAACATCTCGACCTACACGTTCGTGGCGGGCCCGCTCGACGGCGTGCTGCACTTCGCCTCTCCGGCGAGCCCGGTCGACTACCTCGAGCATCCGATCCCGACGCTCAAGGTTGGGGCTCTGGGCACCCACAATGCCCTGGGTCTGGCCAAAGCCAAAGGCGCCCGCTTTTTTCTCGCCTCCACGTCGGAAGTCTACGGCGACCCCTTGGTCCATCCCCAGAAAGAGTCCTATTGGGGCAACGTCAATCCCATTGGGCCGCGTGGCGTGTACGACGAGGCGAAGCGGTACGCCGAGGCGATGACCATGGCCTATCATCGCTTTCATGGGATCGACACGCGTATCGTTCGCATCTTCAACACGTATGGCCCGCGGATGCGGCCGCGTGATGGGCGCGTGGTCTCCAACTTCATCGTGCAGGCGCTGACGGGTGAGCCGATCACGATCTACGGCAACGGCTCGCAGACCCGCAGCTTTTGTTACGTCGACGACGAGGTCGAGGGCATCTATCGCTTGTTCATGAAGGGTGACTCCGAGCCGACCAACATCGGCAACCCGGACGAATACACGGTGAAACAATTGGCCGAGATCGTCGTCGAGTTGACGGGCACCAAGTCCCCCATCGTGTACCGTGACTTGCCTGAAGATGACCCCAAGGTTCGTCGCCCTGACATCACGCGCGCGTGTACGCTCCTCGGCTGGACCCCCAAGGTCCCAGTCCGCGAGGGCGTCGCAAAGACCATCGAGTACTTCCGGGGGCTCATCGGAGCAGGCCGCGTGGGCCCCGCGCGTGACGCGTGAGTAGCCAGCCACGCGAATTAATTGACCTGGCGCCTGATGCCCTGGAGCGGGCTCGCGAGCGCTTCGCCGTTCGCGACTATCACGGCGCGGTGCTGCTCCTTCAAGAGGTGATTGGCAGCGGCATTGGCTACGCCGACGCCTACAACCTCTTCGGGTTGTCCCTCGCGATGGTGGACCGTCCCAACGAGGCGCTGACCGCGTTCGACCAGGCGCTTGAGCGAAACCAGCGCTACGTCGAGGCGCACCTCAACCGCGCGGTGTTGCTCAACGGCCTGGGTCGGACCGAGGAAGCCGCGGCGTCGTTCGCCATCGCCGAGGCGCTCGGTCGCCCGGACGAGACCGGATTCCCGGTCGTGGTCGGCAATCGCCTCGCCAACGCGCACGCCGCGCTCGGGGACGAGTACCGGAACGCCGGAGCCCACGAGGAGGCTATCGCCCAATATCAGCGCGCCCTCCATCTCCGGCCTGGTTACGTCGACATTGGGCTGTCCCTCGCCCGCACGCAGCTCGAAGCACAACAGTACGTGGAGGCCGCCCGGGCACTCGACGCCGTGCTCGCGGTCCGGCCGACGCTCCTGGACGCCCTCTTGCTGCGCGGTCTGGCCTCCTATCTTCATGGAGAGCACGCCACGGCCGGTCGGGTCTGGGACCGGGCTGCGGAGGTACATCCCGGCGATCCGCGGGTAGAAACCTATCGATCGATGCTGGCCCGCCAGGGTCTCTAATCAGCCATATTACGGGTACATGCGGTTCTTGCGCAGATACTATGTCGTTACCGCCGCGTTCGGCTTAGCCGCCTGCGCGGGGCACTTGGACGTGGCCAAGTTCAAGGGCACGAACGAGGAGCTGTACTCTCGTTCGCTCAAGGCCTTTACGAAGCACAACTGGGACGATGCGGTGGCGGGGTTCGAAAAATTGACCCTGGAGCTGCCCGCGCACGATACCTTGTTGTCGCGCTCCCAGTACTATCTCGGCGAAGCCCACGAGCATCGCGCGGAGTACTTGTTGGCCGCCCAGAGTTACTCACGGTTGGCCGAGTCGTTCCCCGATGATTCGTTGGCCGACCGCGCGCTGTACAACGCCGGCCGCAGCTACCAGAAAATGTGGCATCGCCCCTCGCTCGATGCCTCGAACGGCGAGGCGGCGCTGACGTCCTATCAGCAGCTCCTGTCGCTCTATCCGGGCTCGGCCCTCGCCGCTGACGCGAACAACCAGATCGGCCGCCTCGACGAGTGGTTCGCGCAGAAGGATTACGCGAACGGCGTCCACTACTACAAGCGCCACGCGTTCGACTCGGCGATCATCTACCTCAAAGACGTGGTCAAGAATTATCCGACGACGGCGACCGCCCGCCGCGCTCAGCTCAAGCTCGTCGACGCCTATCGGGCGATCCGATATCGCGACGACGCGAACGACGTCTGCGCGCAGTTGCGGACCGCCTTTCCGGGAGACCGCGAAGTCCGCGAACGGTGCGGCGTCGCCACCGCCAGCGTGCAGAGCGGCTCCAAGCCGTAACCGAACGTAGAGGTGCGCCTCGGCATCTTCGGTGGCACCTTCGACCCGCCGCACATCGGTCATCTGCTCGTGGCAACGGATGCGTTCGAAGCCTTGTCGCTCACGCGACTCATGTTCGTTCCAACCGGTCGCCAGCCGTTGAAGGCTGATGTCGTCACGGCGCCGGCCGCCGCGCGGCTCGCCATGACACGCCGGCTCATCGGCGACGACGAGCGGTTCGGCGTCGACTCCATCGAAATCGACCGGGATGGGTTATCTTTCACGATCGACACGTTGAGGGCCTTCGCGGAGCGTGAGCCGGAGGCCGAGCGGTACTTCCTGCTGGGCGCCGATGCCTGGCGCTCGTTTCCGCGTTGGCGCTCGCCCGACGAGATCATGCGACTGGCGACCGTAGTGGTGCTGACGCGAGGCGGCGAGCCGATCGGCCCCGCCTCGTCCGGCTTGCGGGCGCCTCGCGTGTTGCCGACGCGTCGGATCGACATCTCGTCGACCGAGATCCGCTCTCGCGTGCGCGCCGGGTTGTCGTTGCGCGGCTTCGTGCCCGAGGCGGTGCGGGACTACATCGAAGAGAACGGTTTGTACCACGAGGACGGGTATGCTGAAACGGCTGATTAGCGGGGTCTTCGGAACCCGTCATGAACGCGAACGAAAGCGCATCCAACCGCTCGTTGATACCATCAATGAGCACTATGAGCGCCTGCACGGCGTATCAGAAGAAGAATTGCGCGGTCAGACCGCCAAGTTCCGCGCGATCCTGGCCGAACGCACAACGGATCTCGATTCCCGTGTCAACGATCTGAAGGCCCAGAAGCGCACCGCCGCCGATCCCGCCGAACGTGACCGGCTCGATGCCGAGCTGATAGGAAACGATGGTCGCGGTGGCGCCGAAGGCGCCCTGCGAGAAGCGACCTCGGATGCGCTGTACGAGATGCTGCCGGAGGCGTTCGCGACGGTGCGCGAAGCGTCCCGTCGGCTCGTCGGCACGACGGTCCTCGTGACCGGCCACGACATCGAGTGGAACATGGTGCCGTACGATGTCCAGCTCATGGGCGGCATCGAGCTCCACCTGGGCAAGATCGCCGAGATGGCGACGGGCGAGGGCAAGACGCTGGTCGCCACGCTGCCATTGTACCTGAACGCGCTGGCCGGCAAAGGCGCGCACCTCGTGACGGTGAACACGTACCTGGCCCGACGCGACTCCCAATGGATGGGCCACGTCTACACGTACCTGGGCCTGACGGTCGGGTGTCTCGATGACACCGAACCGGGGACGCCGGAACGACGCGCGGCGTACCTCTGCGACATCACGTATGGCACGAACAACGAGTTCGGGTTCGACTATCTCCGCGACAACATGGTCGTGTCGCTGGAGCAACGCGTGCAACGCAGCCACACGTTCGCGATTGTCGACGAAGTCGACTCGGTCCTGATTGACGAGGCGCGAACGCCGCTCATTATCTCGGGCCCGGTCGGCAACGAGAGCGACGCCCAGTACGCCGAGTACAATGCGGCGATCGGCCGCTTGGTGCGCAAGCAGACCGATCTCGCGAACCAGCTCGTCTCCGAGGGCGAACGCCAGCTGGAGGCGGGCGAGTCGAGCGACGGGGGCTTCCTCCTCTACAAGGCGCAGCTCGGGAGCCCGAAGAACAAGCGCCTGCTCAAAATGCTGCAAGAGCAGGGGGTCAAGGCGCTCGTGCAGAAGGCGGAGCTCGACGTGCTCGCCGATCGCCGCCTCTCGCCGAACAAGCAGCAGTTTCGCGATCTCGAGGACGACCTGTTGTTCGTCCTCGACGAACGGGGACATACGGTCCACCTGACCGATCGTGGCGTCGACTTCATGTCGCCCAACGACCACGATGCCTTCGTGCTCCCGGATATTTCGAGCGAGGTCCATCGCATCGACAAGAACGAGTCGATGACGCCGCAGGAGAAGATCGACGCCCGGCGGCGGATCGAGGGCGAGTACGCGGCCAAGAGCGAGAAGCTCAACATCGTCCACCAGCTGCTCCGCGCGCACGCGCTCTATGAGCGCGACGTGAACTATGTCGTGCAAGACGGCCAGGTGTTGATCGTCGACGAGTTCACGGGGCGCACGATGCCGGGCCGCCGCTGGTCCGAAGGACTGCACCAAGCGGTCGAGGCCAAGGAAAACGTGCAGGTGAAGGGCGAGACCCAGACGATGGCGACGATCACCATCCAGAACTACTTCCGGATGTACGACAAGCTCGCCGGCATGACGGGGACCGCGGAAACGGAAGAGACCGAATTCTTCGAAATTTACAAGTTGGACGTCTCGGTCATCCCGACGAACAAAAATGTCATTCGCGACGACCGCCACGATCTCGTCTACAAGACGCGCCGCGAGAAGTACAACGCCATTCTGGAAGAGACGCGCCGCCTCCACGACCTTGGCTACCCTGTCCTGGTCGGCACCGTCAATGTCGAGGTATCGGAAACCCTGTCGCGTATGTTCAAGCGCGCGGGACTGCCACACCAAGTCCTGAACGCCAAGTACCACCAGAAGGAAGCCGAGATCGTGGCCTTGGCCGGTCAGTCGGGCTCAGTCACGATCGCCACGAATATGGCCGGCCGCGGCACGGATATTAAGCTCGGTCCGGGAGTGATCGAGTCGAAGCCGTCCGTCGTCAAAGACGAAGACAACAAGCCGGTCGACGTCGTCGAATGCGGCGGGTTGCATATCATTGGCTCCGAGCGCCACGAGTCCCGGCGCATCGACCGCCAGTTGCGTGGTCGCGCGGGCCGTCAGGGAGATCCCGGGGCGTCGCAGTTCTTCCTGTCGCTCGAAGACGATCTGATGCGGCTCTTCGGCTCCGAGCGCATCGCGAAGCTGATGGACAGCATGGGTGCGCAAGAAGGCGAGATGCTGACGCACCCGCTGATCACCCGGTCGATCGAGCAAGCGCAAAAGCGGGTCGAGCTGCAGCACTTCCAATCCCGAAAGCGCCTGCTTGAGTACGACGACGTGATGAACCAGCAGCGCGAGGTCATCTACTCGCTGCGCACGTTCGCGCTCGAGGGCGGGGAAGAGCTCAAAGGCGAAGCCCAGCGGATGATCGAGAAAGCGGTCGGGCGACGGGTCGAGATCGCGCTCGCCGAGTACGACTCGGATCCGGATCTCGATCTGGGGCTCATCCGGCAAGAGCTGCTGATGCACTATCTCGTGACGGTGCCGGCGCTCGAGGCCGAGCTCCGCCCGGCGTCGATGTCCGACGCGGTTCGGGACGCCGTCGCGGCAGGACATGAGGCGTTCTCGAACAAGATGACGAATCTCGCCGAGTTCGCCGATCAGCTGCTGTCGCTGGTCATGCTCCAGGTGCTCGACGAGAAGTGGAAAGACCACCTGTACGATCTCGACCAACTCCGCGCGGGCATCACGTATCGGTCCTGGGGGCAGAAGGACCCGCTGATCGAGTACAAGACGGAAGCGTACAGCATGTTCGTCGATCTCATGGCGGACATCTACAACACGTTCACCGAGCGCTTCCTGCGGGCCCAGATCGTCTTCCAACCCCCAGCGCCTCCCCCCCAGCAGCCGGCCTCGTCGAACACGCAAACTGGGCGCAAGCCAACCAAACGCTACGACGCGCTAGGCATGTTAGAGGACGTCCCCGAAGGGGACGACGAGAAAAAGAGAGAAGAGACCGAGGCCGTGGACACAGGCCCAGCCGAATCTCCACCGTCCGGCCGGACAAAGTCCAAGCCAGACCCAGCCGTAAGCGCCTCGAACGTGGGCCGAAACGACCCATGCCCCTGCGGCTCAGGCAAGAAATACAAAAAGTGCCACGGGGTCGCTGCCTAGTGATGAGGCCCGCCAGGCGATGCCATCAGATCTTATGGCATGCCTGGCGAGTCCTCCTGCCCGACGTTAGCTATTAGACGGTTACCCAAGAGTGACAGGCCGCGCGAGCGGCTTTTCCAGTTCGGCGCCGAACGACTGACAACAGTCGAGCTCCTAGCCATCTTGGTGGGCAGCGGCGGCACCGGTCACTCAGCGCTCGATACTGGCCGCGCCATTATGGCAGAGACTGGTGGTTCCCTCCGGCGTTTGCGCTCCAGAACGCCGGCCGAACTGACTCATATCGCAGGCGTTGGACCTGCTAGAGCAACGATTCTGCACGCGGCGCTCGAGCTCGCGCGCCGCTGGTTGGACGAGGGGTGCGAAGAGCGGCTGCGGGTGCGGTCGCCGATCGATATCGTGTTGAGGTTCGCCCCGCGCATGCGCGATCTGAGAGTGGAGGAATTTCACGTGATTGTCCTGGATACGCAGCACGGACTGCAGCGGGACATCACGGTGACACGCGGGCTGCTCAGCTCGTCGCCCGTGCATACACGGGAGGTGTTCCAAGCGGCGATCGTCGAAGGTGCAGCGGCGATCGTGTTGCTCCACAATCATCCCAGTGGCGATCCAACTCCGTCGCCGGAAGACCATGTCCTGACCCAGCGGCTCGCCACGGCAGGGCGTTTGCTCGACATTCCCGTGTATGATCACGTGATCGTCGGGCGGGATCGATATACGAGCTTTTTGGAGGAACAGTGGCTGTGACCGAGACCGCGGTGAGTGGGAACGATCCCAATCTCGCCGCGATCATCCCGAACTGGACGACGACGAGTGACGAGCGGCTCGACCGCGAGCTGCTCGCGCGCGCGTACCGGTACAGCCAGCGGGCGCACCTCGGTCAGAAGCGCTTTTCCGGCGAAGAGTACGTCTCCCACTGCGTCGAGGTCGCCAAGATCCTCGCTGACCTCCAGCTCGACTCGGTGACCGTCGCCAGCGGTCTGATCCACGACGTCGTCGAGGATACCGCGGTCTCCGTCGAGGATGTCGAGCGGGAGTTCGGGTCCGAGATCGCCGAGATCGTGGATGGCCTCACCAAGATCGGCACGCTGCCACAGCACTCGACGCAAGAACGTCAAGTCGAGAATTATCGGAAGCTCTTACTCTCGATCGCCAAAGACGCCCGCGTAATAATTATAAAATTAGCAGACCGCCTCCATAACATGCGGACGCTGGAGTTCCTGCGCCCGGAAAAACAGCGCCGCATAGCCCAGGAGACGCGGGATCTCTACGCCCCCTTGGCCCACCGCTTCGGCATGGCCAAGATGCGTTGGGAGCTCGAAGACCTCGCATTCAAATTCTTGGAGACCGACGACTACCGCGGCCTCGCCAAACTCGTCGCCACCAAGCGTGGCGAACGCGAAGCGTTGATCGCCCAGATGCGCGAGCCGCTGGAGCGCGTCCTGCTCACCGCAGGCATGCAGAACGTCGAAGTCACTGGCCGCCCCAAGCATCTGTGGTCGATCCACAAGAAGATGCAGAAGCGCCAGAAGCCGTACGACGAGATCTACGATCTGTTGGCAATCCGGGTGTTGGTGAACTCGGTCCCAGACTGTTATCACGCCCTAGGCGTCATCCACGATGGTTGGACGCCGCTGCAAGAGCGGATCAAAGACTACATCGCGCAGCCCAAGTCCAACGGCTATCAGTCGCTGCACACAACGGTATTCGGTCCCGGCCGCCAGCTGTTCGAGATCCAGATCCGCACGCGCGACATGCACCGGACCGCCGAGTTCGGAATCGCCGCCCACTGGCTCTACAAGAATGGGACGGTGGCCGCCGGCGATATCGAGCGCCATCTCAGTTGGTTCCGCCAAGTGCTGGAGTTGCAACTCGACGCGAAAACTCCGGACGAATTCCTGGAGTTCCTCAAACTCGACCTGTATCAAGATGAAATATTCGTATTTACACCCACAGGCGACGTCATTCAGCTGCCAAAAGGCGCGACGCCGCTAGACTTCGCGTTCGCTGTCCACACCGAAGTCGGCCTGCACTGCCAGGGCGCAAAGATCAACGGAAAAATCGCCCCGCTGTCGCGCCAGCTAAAGAATTCCGAGACGGTCGAGATTCTGACGGGCCCCGCCGCGCGTCCCAGCCGCGACTGGCTCGCCCATGTCCGCACGGGCCGCGCGCGCCACAAGATCCGCCAGTGGCTGCGCCACGAACAAGAAGAGACATCGCAGAAAATCGGCCGCGAGATCCTGGACCGCGAGATCAAACGCCGCCGGGTAGCAAAGCCGAGCGACGATGACCTCGAGCTGGTCGCCAAAGAGCTCAGCCTCAACGATGTCGACCACTTGCTGGCGTCGATCGGCCAGGGCGACGTCCACGCCTTGCAGGCGCTCAAGATCTTACACCCGGACCTCGACCAGACCGACGCCCCGGCCAAGCCGAGCGCCCTCGAGCGCCTGGTCGACCGCGTGCGCCGCGGGAGCAAGGGCGTTCGCATTCAAGGCGCGGACGGCCTCATGGTCCGCTACGCCCAATGTTGTCAGCCGGTGCCCGGGGACCCGGTGGTCGGCTACGTCACGCGCGGCCGTGGAGTCAGCATCCACCGCTCCGACTGTCCGAACTTGCTGTTCCTCGCCCACGAGCCGGAACGCCGGCTCGAAATCGACTGGCAAGAGCAGGAGGGCGAGCGGTTCACCGTTCGCTTGACGCTCGAGGCCAACGACCGCCGCGGCCTCTACGCCGACATCGCCGCCGCCGTCAGCGCCACCGGCACCGACATCCGCAGCATGGAGCTCCAGACCCACGATGGCCGCGTCACCGGCTCGGCCCTCGTCGAGGTCGAGAATCTGGCGCACCTCGAGCGGATCATGAAGGCCGCCCGCCGCGTCAAAGGCGTCTCCGAGGTCGCCCGCCGAGATCGGATCACCACGGACGACTGATGCTCCTCGTCGCTCCGCGGCTCGTCCCAGGCGAAGCGAAGCGAGCGGCGCGAAGCGCCATTCAGAACCGGATATATTTAGCCCATGGCCGGCCCCAAGTTCGACCTGCAGGCGCCTTTCCTCCCGGCGGGTGACCAACCACGCGCGATCGCCGAGCTCTCGGCCGGCCTGCGCCGTGGCGACAGGTTTCAGACGCTTCTCGGCGTGACCGGCTCAGGCAAGACGATGACGATCGCCAACGTCATCCAAGATTTCGGCCGCCCAACGCTAGTGCTCTCGCATAACAAGACCCTCGCCGCCCAACTCTACGGCGAACTCAAGGGTTTCTTCCCGAAGAACGCCGTCGAGTACTTCATCTCGTACTACGACTACTACCAGCCGGAAGCCTACGTCCCGGCGTCGGACACGTACATCGAGAAAGACGCCTCGATCAACGAGGACATTGACCGTCTCCGACTCCGAGCCACGTCGAGCCTGATGGAGCGCGACGACGTCGTGATCGTCTCGACCGTGTCCGCGATCTACGGCCTCGGCGACCCGCTGACGTACAAAGAGACGATGGTGACCGTCGCGCGCGGCCAGCAAATCCCGCGTGATGAGATCCTGCGCGCGCTCGTTCGTATCCAGTACGGCCGCAACGATGTCGCCTTCGAGCGCGGAACCTTCCGCGTGCGCGGCGACACCGTCGAGATTTTCCCCGCCTACGAAGAGCAGGGCGTGCGCGTCGAGATGTGGGGCGACCAGGTCGAGAAGATCTCGAAGATCGACCCCCTGACGGGCAACGTCATCACGCCGCTCGAACGCGCCGCGGTCTACCCCGCGAAGCATTTTATCACCTCGCGCCCGAGACTCGAACGCGCGGTCGGCCTGATCCGCTCTGAGCTGGCCGAACGTCTGGAGCTCCTCCGTTCAAACGGCAAGCTCCTCGAAGCGCAACGCCTCGAAAGCCGCACGAACTTCGACATCGAGATGATGTTGGAGATCGGCACCTGCGCCGGCATCGAAAACTATTCTCGCCATCTCTCGGGCCGTTCCGCCGGCGAGCGCCCGGCGTGCTTGTTCGACTACTTCCCCGAAGATTTCTTGGTGGTCGTCGACGAATCGCACGTGACGCTCCCCCAGGTCCGTGGGATGTATAACGGCGACCGCGCGCGAAAACTGACCTTGGTCGATTACGGGTTCCGCCTGCCGAGCGCGCTCGACAATCGTCCATTGATCTTCGACGAGTTCCTGGCGCTCACCCCCCGCGCGATCATGGTTTCGGCCACTCCCGCGGAGCTCGAGCTCGAACTTTCCCAGGGCGTCGTGGTCGAGCAGATTATTCGCCCCACGGGACTGGTCGATCCAGAAATCGAGATACGTTCAGTCCGTGGCCAGGTAGATGACCTGCTCCACGAGATTCGCGCTCGCGAAGCGCGAAGCGAACGCGTCCTGGTGACCACGCTGACCAAGCGCATGGCCGAAGACCTGACGGATTATCTCCAGCAGATGGGCGTGCGAGTGCGCTACATGCACTCGGACATCGACGCGATCGAGCGCATGGAGATCGTACGAGGCCTACGGCTGGGCGATTTCGATGTCCTGGTCGGCATCAACCTGTTGCGCGAAGGCTTGGACATGCCGGAGGTGTCCTTGGTCGCGATACTGGATGCGGACCAAGAGGGGTTTCTCCGTAGCGATCGCTCGCTGATCCAGACCGTGGGCCGCGCCGCGCGCCATATCTCGGGTCGCGCCATTCTATACGCCGACCGCATGACGGGCTCGATGCAGCGCGCCATCGATGAGACCAGTCGCCGTCGCACGATCCAAGAGGCGCACAACGTCGAGCACGGGATCACGCCACGCTCGGTGAGCAAGAGCGTCGATCAGGTCCGCTTGATCACGCGCGTCGCCGATGCCCGTACCGAGCGCACGCCCGCCGTCGACCGGCTCGCCCCGCGCGCTCCCGAGGGCGATGTCGCGGCATTGATCGCCCGCTTGGAAAAAGAGATGAAGGAAGCAGCGGCCGCCCTCGACTTCGAGACCGCGGCGCGCCTGCGCGACGAGCTGTTCGATGTCCGCGCGGCTGGCTCAGGTCAGCCTGGCACGGACGCGCGTCGTCGTCGACCCGCTCGCCCGGCCGTCGAGCGGTAAGTGCACGTCGTCCCACCCCTCGCGGCCCGCGGCCGGATCGCGCTCACGCTGCCGGAGCTGGTCGCGTGGGGCGAAAGCTTCGGCCGCGCCCTCACGCCGCCGCAGCTGGTCGCGATCTCCGGCGACCTCGGCGCCGGCAAGACGACGCTCATCCAAGCGATCTGCCGCGGCTACGGCGTGACCGAGCCCGTCACGAGCCCGACGTTCGCCCTCGTCCACGAATATCGCGCGCCGCGCTCGCCGGTTTTTCACATCGACCTCTATCGCCTCGAACGCCCGGCGGACCTCACCAGCATCGGCTGGGAGGACATCGTGCGCGCCGAGGCCCTGATTCTGGTCGAGTGGCCCGAGCGCGCCGGCGATCGCTTGCCCTCGGCGCACGTCCCGATCGATCTAGAGCACCTGCCCGGCGAGCCGAACAAGCGGGTCCTGCTCGCCGGGTGACGGTTCTCGCCCTCGACGCGTCGACGGCCCGCGCCACGGTAGCCGTCATCCGGTCCGCCACTATCGCGGCCGAGGTGACGGTTGCCGAGCGCTCTGAACACGTGGAGCCCTTGTTGCCCGCGGTGCTGGCTCTGCTCGCCACGGTCTCCGTCCCGTTGTCGGACCTGACGGCGATCGTGTGCGGTGCGGGGCCAGGGACCTTCACGGGTCTTCGCACAGCCGCGTCGATCGCCAAAGGCCTGGCGATGGGACTAGAGATCCCCTTATTCGCCGTCGCTTCGTTACCGCTGATCGTAGCCGCGCAATCCCGGCAGCCTGGCCGATACCTGGCGGTGTTAGACGCGGGCCGAGGCGATCGCTTCGCGTCCTTGATGAATTGGCCGTGCGCCGAAGGCGCCGGCTACATACTCGCCCCTGCCGCCCAGGTCGCCGCACTCGCCGCCGAGGCTCACGCCACGATCGTCGGCCCAGAAACCGGCGTTTGGCCCCACGCTCGCGGCGTTATCCACCTCGCCTGGGGCCCCCCAGTCGACCTGGCCTCTTGGGAGCCCGACTACGGCCGAAGCTCGGCAGCCGAAGACCGCCGCCGTGAGGCCACTCGATGATGGCCGTCCGCCCGGAGCGCCTAGCGATCACGCTCCGCCGGGCGACGATGCCCGATCTCGACGAAATCGTCGCGATCGAACGGGCGTCGTTCTCCGACCCGCCGTGGTCACGCGACTCGTTCCTGGCGCTCGTCGACAGCCCGCGCGCCTACTTCACGGTTGCATGCGCGTCGCCAACCGAGCACGTGATCGGCTACGTCGTCGCCTGGTTCGTCGCCGACGAGGCCGAGATCGCGAACCTGGCGGTCGCACCGGATCGCCGCGGCCGCGGGGTCGGCTCGCGCTTACTCGACGCGGCGCTCGTCGCGGCCCGCCTGGCCGGCGCGCGCGTCGTCCACCTCGAGGTGCGCGATTCGAACGCCGCGGCCCGCGCGCTCTACGGGTCGCGCGGGTTCTTAGCGGTCGGCCGTCGCCGCCGCTACTATCGAGATCCAGTCGAAGATGCGTTACTACTGCGCCGCGATATCGAAGCGTGATGATACGGATCGAGCGCGGGGTCTTAAATTGCCAGCAAACGGGGAGGTGCTATGGGCCGCAGCCTGAATAGAGTGCAGTTGATCGGTAATCTCGGAAAGGACCCGGAGGTGCGTTCGACGTCGAACGGTGGCCGGGTAGCGAACTTCACGCTCGCGACGAGCCGCACCTGGAACTCCCAGGCCGGAGAGCGCCAGGAAAAGACGGAGTGGCACAACTGCGTCGCCTGGAACTCCAAGAACTACAATCTCGCCGACATCGTCGAGCGCTATTGCAAGAAGGGCAAGCAGGTCTACGTCGAGGGCGAGATCGAGTATCGCTCGTACGAAAAGGAGGGCCAGACGCGCTACATCACCGAGATCAAGGTCCGCGAGCTGATCCTCCTAGGCGGCCGCGGCGGCGACTCCGACGATGCTGGCGCCCCGGCAGCCCGCTCATCCCGCCCGCCCGCCAAGGCCAGCGCGAAGCCCGGCAGCGAGGACTTCGATGATTTTCCAGGTGCGCTGGAAGAAAGCGACGACGACCTTCCGTTCTAGCCGCGCTGGTAGTCCCGGGGATCGCGCTCGGCTGCTTCGCAGCCTCACGCGTCCCCGGGCCATTTGTTGTAAACGCACGCGGCTCCGCCGCGTGCTCGTTTAAGCGGTGGCGCTCCCGAGTCAGGCTAGCTCTCGTGCCAAACGCGGCATTGAAGCCCAGCGCATCGTGATGCGCCACGTTCGATAGTGCACGCGCGCGAAGATCGGGATCTCACAGGAAGCGTTACGTTGTTTACTTGCAACAGCGTGAGGCGTGGTAAGATCAACCGCCGCTAGGACCCAGCACATTCGCCCGCTAACGGATTTTTCTCGCGGACCTGTCGCGGCCGTACTGATGGAGCACGAGCCCCGTTACGGCACCGCTCGCGTCACGAGTGAGCGTAAACTGCGCATCCGTGGCGCGGACGAAAAAGTCGCTGCTGCTCTCCGGCCAGAGCCTCACAGGATCTCCACCTTCGGTCGATTGCACAAAGAGCGCCCCGTCGCGCATCGTGAGCTTGAGCTCCAGCCCGGGAACGAGCTGATAGACGCCGACGTACGGCGACAGTGCAGACGCTGGCAGCTCGATCACGGTGTGCTGCCTGAGCGGGAGTGCTGAAGGGGGCACCATGCCGAGCAGTCGCATGTAGTTCGAGATCTGACTGTAGTGCTCCGCCAGATCAGTGTCGAGCGCGAGCAATGTCAGCGCCGGCACCTGAAGTGTCCCCACCCGCTCCATAGCGTTGTGGCAGAAATCGAGTGACGCCTTGAGGCGGCTGACGAGGGTATCCTTGGGCCAGCGCGCCTTGTCGGTGTCCGCCAACGAGTCCTTGCTCGTCCTGGCGTGTTTCAGATCGCTGAGGCGCTCGCACAAGCCATAGTTCGCGTCCTCGAGATGCTGCGCGATATAGCCGATGGTTTGCTGCGGCGCTGTGGGTCGATAGCCATACTGGGTCTCGGGGATGGAGTCGAACGCCGCGACGAGCCGGCTGCCGTAGACATCCGCAAACGTCTCGAATGCCAGCATGGTGCGATCCGGCGACGCGCGAGTGCTGGACGACTGGGCCGCGAGCACCGTGGGGAGCACAAGAGAGATGGTCATCAGGGCGTGCTGGCGCATTCGATATCCCTACCCCTCAGCGGACGTCGCGTTCGTTACGTCGGACAGCCCACGCCGCGAGCGCTAACGACAGGAATAGGATGAGCGCCGCGACGACACGGAGCAGTCGGGCGAACATGACGTCGTGAGACAAGAGGTCGGCGTGGCCGAGCAGGTAGTTCCAGTCGTGCATCGGTTCGTCCGACAAGCCGACCAACGGTAGCTCCTGCGCGCTCGCGTCGCCGACATACGTCGCCAGGTTGGTCAGACTGTACGCCTCCCACGTTCCCACGACCCCGACGCCAAACCAGTCGCCCTGCCGCGCCAACACCACCGCCGCCGCGAGCGGCGCGGCGAGTTGCGTGATGCTGCCACCAGCCACCTCGAGCCACTCGCCGAACGGCGAGAAAAGAACGTGACCGAGCTCGTGAACGCCGAGCGTCAGCCCACCGAACACGTGCCACGTCTCGCTGTCAGCCAGCGCGCGCGCTCCCGAATACGCCAGGTACACCAACAGCGCCGCCCGCAACAGCATCACGGCCCGATGGCGCACGCCGGGAGTTGGCATCACTCACTTGACGACCCATTGCGCTACTGAGAACGTTTTACACCATGATGCCGGACATCCGAGGCATGGCGCCGTTACTCCAAGTCTTCGACCTCCCAGTGTCGCTGGCTTTTTATCGCGACACGCTCGGCCTCGAGGTCGTCCAGTCGACGAGCGACTGGGCCTGGCTCAAGCGCGGTGATGTCGAGCTCATGCTCAACACAGCGTACGAATCCGACGCGCGTCCGCCAGCACCCGATCCCAGCCGCGTCGCCGCGCACAACGACACGGCGCTCTACTTCGGCTGCCCAGATGTCGACGCAGCCTACGCGTACCTACGTGGTCGCGGAGTCGCCACGCAGGAGCCGCGCGTCGCGCCATATGGCATGAAGCAGTTGTACCTGTCGGACCCCGACGGGTACACCGTGTGCTTTCAATGGCGCGCGGCTGGAGAGGCCGTGGGCTGAGCGAGCGGCGGCCCCACGGTGACAAAGTCCACCTGCGGTAGCTGGGTCTCGCCGAGCGTCACGTTCGTGCCCGCCCCCACCGCGTCCCCGTCGAGATACGCGACCACTCGATTGGTCGTCCCGTCGAGCCGGTACCACACGTACCGCGTGTACGCTTTGACCAGCGTGTTCCAATCGAGCGAGATCTTCTTGATGAAGTCGAGCGCGTTGCCCACCCGGCAGGTGAGAAACGTGACTTTATAGATCTTGTTCGCCTTCATCGCCGTGCCGATGCTGGTATAGACCGCCCAGTGCGCGAGCCGCCGGGCCGCCCCCGCCGGATTCACGATCTGATCGGTCTGCTTCATGGACTTCCCCGTGGGGTCCCCCGGGAACACGAAGTCGTAAAACGGATCGACGTAAATCGGCGGGTTCCACCCGCGGGCAAGCTCGAACGTATGCCCCGGCGCGAGCTCGATCGTGCCCTCGCTCAAACTCAAGGCACCACCGTGTCCGACCGCGAAGATCACCTCGCGATCGTTCGTCACATTCACGAGCCCCGTGACGATGGCATTTCGCACCTGCTCGGCGCCAAGCGTGTTGCTGATCGGCGCGGACTTGCGATTCTGCGGATCAGCCTTCACGTACTGCGCCGCCCACAGGGCATTGAACGCCGGCCCGACACGGGAGGGGGAGGGGTCGTAAAAGACGAGAGGCATGGTAGAGAATAGTATGGTCGCGCCTCACCGCGTTATACTCAGAGCTGGCGTGCAGGCCGCCACCCGTCCGCGGGCAGGACCGAGTCCACCTGGTAGTTAAAACTCGATACACGGTTCTTCACGCACCTCCTTTCGCCCGACGACCAGCGGACCCCGGGCAGCCCTCGAGGAGGTCCGTCATGCCCGACCGTCATTTCCCCGTCCGCCCCAATCTTGAACAACTGAAGCACCAGGCGAAGGATCTGCTCCGCGCAGAGCCGTCCCTGGGCAAGCTCGCGCACGCCCAACACGCGTTGGCGCGAAGCTATGGCCTTCCGAGCTGGCCGCGACTCGTGCTCGCCTGCCGCATGACCGACGCGATCTGGCGCGACGATGTGGAAGCCGTCCGCGAGCTGGTGCTGCGGCACCCGCCTTTGCTGCACGAGAACGCCCGCGGCGTCGCCCAAAGCAACTGGGGCCCGCCAATGTCCTACGCGGCAAACCTCGGCCGCGATCGGATCATCGCCATACTGCGCGAGCTCGGCGCCGATGACCTGAGCTTCGCGTTCGATCGCGCGTGCCTGCAGGGCCGGATCGACACCGCCCGCCAACTCTACGCCATGGGCGCGCGCCCCGATGCCGAATCAGTCGAAGGCCCATGCGAGACCCAATGCGGCGCAGGTCTCGCGTATCTCATCAGTCTGGGTTGCGAGCTGACCGTCTCGCACGTGGCACTAGTCCTCCAGACCTACAGCCGCAACCCTCAGGGCAAGCACCAGTGCCTGGAGGTCGCCGCGGCGCACGGCATCGCACTGCCCGACACACCGCCGATGGCGATCCACCGCGGTCGCATCGATCTCTTGGAACACCACCTCGATCGCATCAACGACACGTTCTCCCATGAGGACATCTATCCCCCATCGCTCGGGTGCGATGCCGATCACACGAAGGCGCTCCACGGGACGCCACTCGCGGGCGGCGGATTGCTGCATCTCGCCGTCGACAACGACGAGATCGAAATCGCCGAGTGGCTGCTCGCGCACGGTGCCGATGTAAATCTCCGCGCCGCGATCGACGCCGACGGTTTCGGCGGCCACACGCCACTCTTCGGCTGCGTCGTATCGCAGCCGTACCGCGTCGGACGGCGCTCCTCGATGGCACGCCTACTGTTAGATCACGGCGGCGACCCCAACGTCCACGCCTCCCTCCGCAAACGCCTGCGCTTCGTGGAAGACGAGACGATGCGCGAGTATCGCAACGTCACGCCGTTAGAGTGGGGCGAGCAGTTCCACGATCAAGAATGGGTGGACCGCGACGCGATGCGGCTCATCGCCTCATAAAGAACATCATGCCCAGCGCGAAGAGCATGGCCGCGCCGGCAAGCGCCAACGCGACGAGCACGCGCGGTCGCTGGTTCGTCTGGTACGCGCGGAGCGCGAACTCATCGAGGTATCGAGTCGCCGGATCAGCACCGGCCTTGACCACACCGGCGCGCTCCAGCCGCGCAAGCAGCGGTGATGCCTCGATCCCGATCTGTCGGAGGGGCAGGGCACGCACGGCCGCCGTCGCGTCTGCCTTGCGGAACGCGAACAACAGACCATCGAGCGCACGCGCGGCCGAGGCCGCGGCGAAAGCTGCTACGCCTGCCATACCACGTATTTTGACAGTATGCCCCTCGTCCGTCCAGCCACCGCGGCCGACGCCACCTCGATGTCCGTGTTGTTCGCCCAGTTCGAGCACCCCACGCCAGCCGTGCCGATCCCCGCCCGCCTGGCCCGCCTGCTCTCACACGACGGCCAAGCGCTGGTCGCCTCTGATGACACCGGCCTCCTCGGCATAGCGACCACGCAAATCGTCTGGTCGCTGGTCGAGGACGCGCCCCGCGCGCTGCTGACCGCGCTCGTCGTCCGCGAAGACACCCGCGGCCGTGGCGTCGGCCGCGCGCTGGTCACCGCGGTCGAGCATTGGGCGCGCGAACGCGGCGCCGAACGTGTGGTCGTAACGACCGCCTTGCGTCGCGCCGGCGCTCACGCGTTCTACGAACGTCTTGGGTTCGAATTCACGGGCCGCCGATACGTGAAATCGATAATTCGATAGCCGTAATTCGCGCTGTCGCGTTTCGTGCCGTTGACGTCGCATGTAACAGTCGCACCGCTCGTTTTACGCCACCTAACGCTTGTGTGCCGGTCAAGTTTTCCGTGGTCGTAAGTGTACGTGACGGCGTGCGGTGCGAGCCGTCATGAGTGTGCCGATCGCACGCGACGCGCGCGCCCCTCGCCACACAATCGCCCGAGAGCTCCATGATTGGGATGCCGAACCTCAAGAAGCGCGGCCTGGAAAACGGGTCGAATGGTCACGCGGCCCCTGCCGCCCCATCCTACGACGTCGCGGCGCTGGAAGCGCTCGTGCAACGCGCCGAGGGCGCGGCGGCGGCGCTCCGCGCGCTTGACGAGCGGGCAGCGGCGGTGTCGGCGCTCGAGGACCGCGTGACGCGACTCGCGGCACAGCTCGCGGGCGCTGACGCGGTCGGCGCGCAGCTCTCGACGATGCAAGAACAGGCCACCCGACTCAGCTCGGCCCAGGAACGCTCGCAGTCACAGCTCGCCTCGGCGAACGCCGATGTCGAGCGCGTACGCGGCGCCTGCGGCACGTTGATCTCGAAGGTCGACGCCGCGCTCGAGCTCCGCGACCAACTCGACCGTCTCCTCGCGCTCCAACCGCGACTCGATGCGCTGCGCGGTGAGGCGGACAACATGACGGGCGAGATGCGCGACCTGACGGACAACGTCGGGCGCTTGCGTGCGCTGCATGAGGATGTGCTGCGCGCCCATAAGCACGCGACCTCGCGCTTGGACGGCGTGGACCAGCGCTATCAGGCGACCGGCAGCAAAATGGACCAGATCGAGCGCCGCGCGTCGGCCGCCGAACAGGCCCTGGAGTCGCTGCTCCGCATCGCCAGCGGGATTCCGAACGTGCAACACCAGCTCGGCGTCCTCAAGGCGATCGCCGAGCAAGTGGCGCAGAAGACCGCCGTGCTGGAGCAACAGCGCGACGTCGTCGACCGCGCCGCCAACCAGGTCTCGCACGTGGTCTCGCTCACCGGCCAGCTCGACGCGTCGTTGCGGAAGCAAGATGAGCAGACGCGCAGCCTGACCGCGCTCGACACGAAGCTCGCCGAGGTGCAGGCGACGCACGCCGCCGTCATCGCGCGGGCCGAGGAGATCGCCGCCAACCAACGCCAGCTCGATGAAACCGAGCGCGAGGCGACGCGCACACTCTCCGACCTCCGGGTCGAGATGCGGACCAGCGCCGAACGGTTCGAGCTCGAGAATCGCACGCTCGACGCGGTCAGCGAGCGCATCGCCGAGCTGCGCGGCGGCGTCAAGGAATGCGAGACGCGCGTGTCATCGCTCGATGCCGCGACCCGCGCGGTCGCGGACACCGAGGCCCGCGCCCGGCAGCTCGCGACGCAGATCGGATCGCTCGGCGAAGATATCAACAAGATCGCGTTGACCGCCGAACGACTCCGGACGGTGCCCCAGGACGTGGCGCAAGTCGAACGGTCGCTGGCCGACATGTCGACGCGCATGGACCGCGTCGAGCAGGTCCGCCCGGTGGTCGAGGTGATCACCCGCGATATGGCGACCCTGAATGGCGCACACGAGTCGATCCGCGATGGCCTCGAGCAAGTGCGCGCCGCGTACACCGAGATGACCAAGCTGCGCGAGCGCCAGACCGAGATCGATGGCTACCTCGCGGATGCCGACCAGCGGATGGTAATCCTCAAGGAGCACGTCGCCGAGTTGGAGCGCATGCGGCCCGCGGCCGAGGCGCTCGGCGCCCAGGTCGAGGCGCTGACGGCGTCGACGACCGCGGTCGAGAGCCGCCGAGAAGTGGTCGACGCGTTGCACCAGAAAGTCGGCGAGTTGGAGTCCTCGGTCGCGCAGCTCGATGAGCGCGGCGAAGGCGTCCGCCAGCGGATGGAGTCGGCCGAGGCGCGGTTCACCGATCTGTCACGCCAAGCCTCCGAGGCCCAACGCGTCGCGGCGACCATCGCGTCCGTCTCGGCCTCCGTCGAGGCGGCCGAGCGGCGCATGCGGGCCGTGAACGGCACGATGGAAACGCTCGAGTCGCGAGCCCAGATGCTCGACGGGTTGGGCGAGCGTATGCGACTCCTCGGTCAAGAGCTCGAGCAACGGCAAGGGGCCCTCGACAAAGCAGCCGAGCATCTCGCCAAGGCGTCAGCAGTCCGCCGCGAAGCCGCCGATGCGGCGCAGCGCCTCGAGGATCTCACCCGGGGTATTGCGACGCAACTCGGCACGGCCAGCTCCCAGGCCGCGTCGGCTGAGCAGATCGTGCAGGGACTCGAAGGGCGCGTCGCCGCACTCGGCGATGTCGAGAAGCGCATGGCGCGGTTCGAGGAGCTGCTGGCCAAGTGGGAAGCAGCACAGACCGAGGCCGCCCAGGCGCTGGAGCAGATCACGAGCCGCCAGGCGATGATCGACGCCGTGCAAGCGCAGATCAAGCACGCGTCCGAGATCGCCGAGCGCACCGCCGAGCATGTCCAGTCGATCGCGTCTTCGCGTCAGCAGATCGAGGAAGCGCGAGCGACCTTGGAGACCACGCGCGCCGAGTTGGTCACGGCCAACGGCACCATGAGGGACCTCGCCGACCGGCGGCGTCAGCTGGACGAGCTCGAGGCCCGTCTTGCCCGCGCCGACGCGCTGGGACAGTCCGTCCGCTCAACCCTCGAGGTCCTGGCGGGCCAGCGCGCGCTCGTCGACCAGGTCCTCGAGCGGTCGGGTACGCTCGGCTTCCAGATGAAGCAAGCCGAGGCCCTGGCCGAGACCCTCAGGACCGAGTGCGTCCTGGCGACGCAGCTCAAGGCCGCGGTCGACGAGCTTCGCCGGGAAGTGTGACCGGTAGTTTCGTCCACCCCGGTCTCGTCGTCTGGATACAGAATAGCCAGTCCCAGAGGAGAGGCGATGATGAGACTTGAGAAGCTCGCGGCCGCGGGCATCCTGCTGGCCGTTGCCGCGTGTGGCGGTGTGACGGTGAAACAACATGCGGTCGGAAACCGCATCGTCCCGGTCGATAGCACGCCGGCCGAAGCGGCGGCCCCCGCGCCGGCGCCTGCCGCGCCGTCGCCGACCATTCTGTCACGCCCGATCCTGGTCGGGAACGACCGCGGCGGTCGCCCGCAGGTCCGCAAGGGCGAGCACGATGCCGCGCCCTACATCGATCGGCCAGGTGGCCCCCGTGACGCGGGCTACATCATCGCGTCGAGCGAAGTCCCGGGCGTAGAGGTGATCGAACCACGGTCGGACTACGTCATCGACGAAGTCTTGTACGTGAAGATGCCCGTTGGCGTGACGCCGACGCCTGGGATGCACCTCGCGATCGAATCCCTTGGCCCCGAGTTCGAGGCGTACGGCCAGGTCCTGATCCCAACGGGCGAAGTCACAGTCGTCGCCCCTGGTGGACCAGGCGAGGCAACGTCCGTTCGCCTCGAACGCCAATTTGCGGAAGTCGAGCCGAACCAGCTCGTCGTGCCGATGGAGGCGCCGAAGTATCCGCCCGTCGGCCAGCGCGCGGTCGCCGTCACGGACGGTGTGAAGGCGAAAGTCCTCTGGGTCTCGAGCAACCCGGTCCAACCGACCATCGGCTACTATGTCGTGCTCAATGCCTCCGAGCGCGATGGCGTGCACGTCGGCGACCAGTTCACGCTGCTGCGTCCGCGCACGCGCGATGAGCTCTCGGGTCTCTGGCTGCCCGAGCAGGACATCGCGACCACTCAGGTCGTGCGCGTCGGTGCGCACAGCTCGACCGCCGTCGTGATCGCGCAAACAATGCCGGCCATTTCGGCTGGCGCCGACGCGCGCCTCACCGCGAAAATGCCCTAAGTGCGGTAGTAGGGGGCGTCGGGCCTGGTTAGATTAGACCGGGTGATCGCGACCGCCCTCTACTGTGCCGTCCTGTGTTACGCGGGTGCCGCGGCCCTTGCCGCGACACCCGTCGCGCGCCCGATTGGCGCACCCGTTCGCGCGGTACTGACGGTCCTCGCCATTGGCGTCGTCCTGCACGCCGCGGCGATTGTCGGCGCGACTCGTGTGTCGGGTCAGCTGCCCCTCGCGGGCCTCGGACCGGCGCTCTCGTTCGCGGCGCTCGCCCTCGCGACGGCGCTGCTCGTCGTCGAATACGCGACGCGCGAGGTCACGCTCACGCTCGTCGCCGCGCCACTCGCCGCGCTCGCGACGGCGGCCGCGGCGATCCTCGGCGTCGGGGCCGGCACGTCCGCGCTCCCGACCGGTGTCCGCGGCGCCTGGCTCGCCGCGCACATCGCGCTCTCATTCGCGGGCATCGCCGCATTCGGCACGGCCGCGGCCGCCGGCTCGATGTACTTGGTCGAGCGCCACCAACTCCGGTCTCGCCGCTTCACGTCGGTCTTCCGCCTGTTCCCGCCGCTCGAAACCCTCGACCGCGTCAATCACGTCGGCGCCATCGCCGCCTGGCTCGGCCTCACGGCTGGCGTGGCGCTGGCCGTCTCGTACTCGGCCACCTATGGCGCCGATAATATTCCGCAGATCGTCTGGGGCGTCGGCGCCTGGATCGCCGCGACCGCGCTCGCGCTCGGCCGTCTCGTCGGCGGATGGCGCGCGCGTCGCGCGGCCGTGATCGCCAGCGTCGCGTTCGCGCTCATTCTCGCGTCGTACGTCGCGGCGCGAGCGATGGCGGCGAGGCCCGGCCAGTTCCTGTGAGCGCCTATTTGATGGTGTTCCTGTGAGCGCCTACCCGCTGGTCCTGGACGGCGAGCGCATCCGCGCCTTGATCGTGGGTGGCGGGCCCGTGGCGCACCGGAAAGCCGCGGCACTGCTCGATAGTGGCGCGACCCTGCGCATTGTGGCCACTGCACTGTGCCCGGCAATGCACGACCTCGCGGCCCATGAACGCGTGAGCGTCAGCGAACGCGAATATGAGTCGACCGATATCAGCGACGCGACGCTCGTGGTCGCCGCGACCGATCGGCGCGAGGTCAACGCGCGGGTCGCCGCTGACGCCCATGCCAAGGCGCGCCTCGTCAACGTCGCTGACGAGCCGGCCGAAGGTGATTGGGTCAGCGTCGCGATGCACCGCGCGGGACCGCTCGTCATCGGTGTCTCTGTCGGTGGTGTTCCCACCGCGGCCACTCGCATCCGCGATGCGATCGCCGAGCGTTTCGATCGCCGGTATGTGACCGCGCTGACGGCGTTGATCGCGCTGCGCCGTCAAGTACTCGATGCCGGCGGCACGGACGCCTGGCGCCAGGTCGACCGCGAGCTCGTCGGCCCTGATTTCTGCGAGCGCGTCGAGTGTCAGTAATCGTCGTCGGAGTAAGCCACTGGACCGCGCCGATCGAGGTGCGCGAACGCTGCGCCTTCAACACGAGCGCCACACTGCCGGCGCTCGAGACGCTGCGGGCGCAAACCTCGTTGCGCGAAGCCGTTCTGCTCTCCACGTGCAATCGCACGGAATTCTACGTCGTCGAGGGCGAGCACGATGCCGTGCCGGCGATCTGGTCCCTCCTTGGCGAAGAGGCAGCGAAGACGGGTTACGTTCGGCGAGACCGCGAAGCGGTCCAGCATTTGATGCGCGTCACCGCCGGCCTCGACGCGATGATCCTCGGCGAAGCGCAGATCCGAGGCCAGGTGCGCGACGCCTGGGAGGTGAGCCGCCCCCAATCCGGCCCGATGCTGAATCGCGCATTCCAATCCGCCCTCGGCGTCGCGGGCCGCGTCCGCACGGAGACGGCGATTGGGAGGGGCGCCGCATCGGTGAGCTCGGCGGCAGTCCAACTGGCGAAGCAGATCTTCGGCACACTCGCCGGCCGCAGCGCCATGGTGCTTGGCGCCGGCGACATGGCGGAGTTGGCGCTGGAATGCTTAGTGAACGAAGGCGTTCGGGCCGCGCTGGTCGCCAACCGCACCTTTGAGCGCGCCGAATCGCTCGCGCGACGACACGGAGCCACCGCGATTCACTATGACGCGTGCTGGCAGCGCCTGGGTGGTGTGGACCTCCTGCTGTGCTCGACCGCCGCGCCGCATCCGATCGTGTTGGACGAGCACGTCCGCCCGGCGCTCGCCGCTCGCGGCGGCCGGCCGCTGTGCATTCTCGACATCGCGCTCCCCCGCGATGTCGACCCGGCCGTCGGCACGCTCGACAACGTCTTCCTCTACGATCTGGATGACCTCCGCGCCGTCGTCGCCGCGAATCTCGACCGCCGCCGCGAGCAGCTCCCGACGGCCGAGCAGCTGATCGAGCGCGAGGTCGAGAAGTACTGGCAGTGGCTGGCGGGACTCGCCGCCGTGCCGGTGGTCACCGACGTCCGCGCGGCGATGGAGCGACTCCGCGAGGCCGAAGTGACCGCGGCGCTCCGCCGCCTCGGCGACGTGACCCCTGAGCAACGCGAAGCGATCGAATACTTATCCAAGGCCCTGATGAACAAATTCCTGCACGAGCCGTCGGTGCGTCTGCGCGCCGCGGCCGCCAACGGTCGCGGGCTCGGCATCGTCGATGCCGCGCGCTATCTCTTCGGCGTCGACGAGCACCAGTGACGCAACGCGCACTTATCACGGGCGGCGCAGGATTCATTGGATCCCATGTCGCGGACGCCTTCGTTGCGGCCCAGTGGGACGTCACCGTCGCCGACAATCTCTCGAGCGGCCGCCGCGAAAATGTCCCGGATGCCGCGACGTTCGTCGACATCGATGTCACGAGCCCCGACGCGATCCGCTTGGTGCGCGACGGCCGGTTCGATGTGATCTGTCATCTGGCCGCGCAGATCGACGTGCGGAAAAGCGTCGCCGATCCCGTGCACGACGCGGCCATCAATGTGCTCGGCACGCTCAACATCGTGGAAGCGGTGCGGGCCTCGGGCGGCGCGGGCCGGACGCGCGTGATTTTCTCCTCGACCGGCGGCGCGTTGTATGGCGATTTCGTGTCGCCGCCCACGGTCGAGACGGCGCCGAAAGACCCGCAATCGCCCTACGGGATCGCGAAGCTCTCGGCCGAGTACTACCTCGCGTACTACGCACGGCTGCACGCGCTCGACACGGTCGCGTTGCGCTACGCCAACGTCTACGGGCCGCGACAAGACCCGCACGGCGAGGCGGGCGTGGTGGCGATATTCTGTACCCGCATTCTGGAGGGTCGACCACTGACGGTCTTTGGAGACGGACGACAGACGCGCGACTACGTGTTCGTGAAGGACGTCGCGCGGGCCAACCTGGCCGCGGCGACGCGGGACCTGCCGCCCGCCGGTGCGCTCGACGCGCGCGGATTCAACGTCGGCACGGGCGTCGAGACGAGCGTGCTCGATCTGGCGCGCGGGTTGAATCGCGCCGCGAAGGCGACGGCTCCCATCGAGCACGCTCCGGCGCGCACGGGTGAGCAACAACGCTCGACGGTCGTGATCGCCAAGGCCGTCGAGCTCCTGGGATGGCGGCCGACGGTGTCACTCGATGCCGGGCTGGCCGAGACGTTCCAGTATTTCGCCCGGCAGCGGGCCGCCGAGGCCGTATGATTCTCGCCCAGATTGGTTCAGCGATCCCGACGTCGCCACTCGGGCTGATCATCGCCTCGACCCTGGTCACAAAAATTATTCTGGGAATCCTCGTCGCGCTCTCGTTACTGAGCTGGACCATCATGTTCGCGAAGTGGCGCCAGTTCGCGTCACTCGATCGGGTCAGCCGGGATTTCCTGACGCGCTTCGAACACGCCGAGCGTTTCGAGCAGGCGGCGGCCTTGGCATCCCGGTCGGTCTCGAACCCGTATACGCGCATTCTCGCTCGCGCGGCCCAATTCATCCAAGCGTCGGGGCGCCCCAGCGGCCAAGTCGCAATCCCGGGGGCAGGCGGCACCGCGGTCGCGGCTCCTCCCGCGCGCGCCACGGCGGTCACCGTCGCTCAAGTCGAGGCGATGCGCCTGTTGCTGGACGCCGAGACGAACGAGGAGCGTGATCGCGTGGCCCATTTCATTCCATCGCTCGGCACCATTGGATCGGTCAGCCCGCTCATCGGCCTGCTCGGTACCGTCCTGGGCGTCATCGACGCGTTTATCGGTCTCGCGGCACATGGATCCGGCAACATTGGCGCGGTCGCGCCAGGTGTGGCTGAAGCACTCATTGCCACGGCCGCGGCCCTCAGCGTGGCCATCCCGGCGGTATTCGGATACAACGTCTATGCGAACCGCCTCAATCGGTTTGACAATCAGCTTGAGGCGTTCGGCTCGGAAGTCATCGCGCTCGCCGTTCGCGAAGGTCGTGTGTAGTGGCCAGTCGTCGTCGTGGTGAACGCCTCGCGATAAACGCGGAGATCAACGTCGTCAGTCTGATCGACGTGATGATGCTGCTCATGATCATTTTCATGATCACTGCCCCGATCATGCAGGGCGGCGTCGACGTGAACCTCCCCAAAGCCGAAGCCAAGCCGCTGGAGCCAAAGAGTGGCCTCGTCGTAACCGTTGACCACGCGGGCCAAATCACGGTCGACGAGACGAAGCTCTCGTATGCCGAGTTCCGCGCGAGCTTCAAAGCGTTGGCGGCGCAGCGCGGCAAAGAAGGTGTGTATCTCCGGGCCGATGCCGGCGTCCCATATGGCACAGTGGTCCAGGTGCTCGCGGTGATGCGCAACGCAGGAGTATCCGACATCGGCATGGTGGCCGAGCCGGAGGAGATCAAGCAGTGACATCGCGCGAAGCTCCCATGGGGAGCTCGTTCGGTGTGGCAGCGCTGTTACATGTGGGATTCGTCGCGGCGCTTGTATTCCTCGCGAACCGGTCGCCGTCGGTGATGCCACCCGTCTACCGGGTGAACATCCTCGCGGCGCCACCGGGGCCGACGCGCGAGATCGGGATCGTTCCGTCAACGCCGACTCCACCGCCGCCGCCCACGCCGGAGCCGGTCGCGCCGCCGCCTCTCACGCAGCCGCCACCCGTCGTGCCGACGTTCACGCCAAAGACGCCCGATGCGGCGCCGAAGCCGAAGAGGGCGACGCCCACGACGGCACCGCCGCCCAAGCCGTCGGTGCAGCAGCCGATTGCGCAGGGTGGTCCCCAGGGGGGGACGGGCACCGACGTCGCGACCGTGCAACTCGATCAGGGGATAGACTTTCCATATCCGGCATACCTGAATAACATCGTGCGGCAGGTCGCGCTCAACTTCAAACCCGATGATCCGAGCACCGCTTTGCGCGCGGTGGTCTTCTTTTTGATCCGTCGTGATGGGACGGTGGCCGGGGTGCAGTTTCGGACCCGGTCGGGCGATTATGCGTTTGATCTCGAGGCGCGTGGCGCCATCGAGAAAGCGGCTGGCGCGTTTGGCCCACTACCTGACGGGTTCCATGACGACGTGCTTCCGGTGTATTTCAGCTTCGATCCCCGCCTTCTTCACTGAGTGATGCGAATATTGGGAATTCGGACCGCGGCCGCGCTGGTGCTTCTGTCAGCCGCCGCCGGCACGACATACGCGCAGGACAGCACCAAGGGCGTCCACATTGGCTTACAGTATTCGCCCGGTACCCGCCCGGGGGTCGTCGTCCTTCCGATGCTGGGCGTCGGTGGAGACTCGGCCCAGGCGATCATCCAGCGCGATCTCGACTACGGCGATCGCCTCACGACTATCCAGAATGTCGGCAACGTCGGCGTGACCACGGCGAACGTGAACTATGCGCTGTTCGCGAAGCTCGGAGCCGCCGCGATCGTTCAGGGATTTCTTGGCCCGACGGCGCTCCACGTCCTCGTGCACGATGTCCGCGGCCAGAAGATTCTCGTGACGCGCGATTTCGCGGTTCCCGCGACCGTCGGGACGCCGGAATGGCGGTTTGCCCTCCACGCCGCCTCTGACGAGATCGAGAAGTCGATCACGGGAACTCGAGGCATCGCCGCGACCCGCGTGCTCTTCGTGCGCGATGGCCAGATCTATGTCTGCGATGCCGACGGCTATGATGTGAAGGCGCTGAGCCCTAAAGAAGGCGCCATGTCACCCGCCTGGCATCCGTCGGGCCGTTACATCGCGTATAGCGTGTTCACGAAGGCGGGCACGGAGATCGTCATACAGGATCTGACGAACGGCGGGACGCGGCATCTTGTTGGCACCCCAGGCGGACTCAACAGTGCGCCGGTGTTCACGCCCGACGGCAAATGGGTCGTCTATGCGCACGGTGACGAGGTCGGTACCGACCTGTTCGCGGCGAATCCGTTCTCGAATGATGCCGCGCGACGGATCACCGTGGGTCATGGCACGGACAATACGCAGCCCACGTTCAGCCCCGACGGCCAACAAATCGCGTTCACCTCGGGTCGCTCCGGACACCCGGAGATATATATTACCGACTTCGATGGGACGAACGCGGAGTTATTGACGCCGTTCGAGTTCGGAGGCGAGTTCTATCGTGAGGGCCCGGACTGGTCGCCCGATGGTCGGTCAGTCGCTTTCGGATCGTGGATCGGTGGAATATTCCAAGTCGAGACGATCAGTCTCCGCGACCGCAGCGTCAAGCAGCTCACGAGCGAAGGCCGCAACGAAGATCCATCATACGCGCCGGACAGTCGCCACTTGGTGTTCACATCGTCGCGATCTGGTGTGCATGAATTATGGGTGCTGGATGTCGAGTCGGGCCGCGTGCGGCAACTCACGTTCGGCAGCGAGGCACGCCTCGCGGCCTGGTCGCGCGCACTCGTGCCATCCCCCTGAGGGGGCTAAGTGTTGGTTTCCGTTTTCCTTTCTCTGGAGAGTAAAGCAATGACCCGCTTGTCACGCGTCGTTCCCTTAAGCTTGATGCTGATCGCGGCGGCGGTAGCGGCTGCCTGCGGCGGGAGTAAGCCGGCTCCTCAGGCCCCGGCGCCAGCAGCGGCTCCCGCGCCCTCGGGCCCAAACACCGATAGCATCGATCAAGCGCGCCGGGATTCGATCGCGCGCGCGCAGCGGACCGCGGACAGTCTGCGCGCCGAGCAGGATCGGCTCGCCGCCGCCATCGCCGCGGCGCGCAATACGATCACGGCGATGATCTACTTCGATCTCGACAAGTCGGATCTGACGGATCAGGACAAGGCATCGCTCGATCAGAAGATCCCGATTCTCAATGCGAACGCGTCACTGCGCATCAAGGTCGCGGGCAATTGCGATGAGCGTGGCTCCGACGAGTACAACCTCGCCCTCGGCCAGCGCCGCGCCGCTGCCGCCAAGCGCTATCTCACCGATCACGGCGTCGACGGTTCACGCATCGACGTGATCTCATACGGCAAAGAGCGTCCAGTCGCCCAGGGCCACGACGAAGGCGCGTGGGCGCAGAATCGTAACGACCAGTTCGAAATCACCGCCGGCGGCGATAACCTCCGCACGTCGGGTCAGTGACCGGTAGGTCAATCGCTCGATGGTGCATGATCCCGGCCGTGATCCTCGCGGCCGGGGCGTGTTTCGCGACGCGCGAGGACGTCCGCTTGCTGCAGACGCAGTTGCAGCAATACCAAGCGCAGTCGGCTCAATCCGACTCGGTGCGCAAGGCGCAGCTCGATCGAGTCATCGAGCAGCTGGGCCTTGTCGGTGACTCCCTGGGGGACCTCGGCACACGCCTGACGAAGTTCCAGGGCGATGTCGAGGGCTCTGTCTACTCTATGGGTCAGCAACTCATCCAGATCCAGGAGCTGACCGGCCAGAGCCAACGGCGCCTGCAAGAGCTGCGAGCGGGACTGGAAGTGCAGCGCGGCACATTCACGCAGCAACCGGCCCAAGGCACGCCGGGCCAGCCAGTCGGGACCACGCCATCCGTGGCGAGTGGGGTGGACAGTGGCCGTACCGTAGTCGCCACGACGCCACCGGCGACCACCGCCGCGGCCACGCCAGGCGGCGGGGCTGGAACGCCAGGCCCCAATGAGCTGTACCAGTTGGCACTGGATCAACTACGCCGGGGTAGCACGGGTGCGGCGCGCTCGGCGCTGACCGATCTGCTCAAGCAGTACCCGAATGCGGACGTAGCGTCGGACGCGCAGTTCTACGTGGCTGACTCGTACGATCGCGAGGGGAACACCGCGGCAGCGGATTCGGTGTACCAGTTGGTCGTCCAGCGCTATCCGTCGTCCGAGCGGGCGCCGACGGCGCTGTACAAGCACGGTCTGACGCTCGTCACCGCCGGCAAAGTGCAGGCGGCCCGGGCGGCGCTCCAGCAGGTGGTGTCCAAGTATCCGCGGTCGGACGAGGCGGTACTCGCCAAGGATCGGCTGCGAACCCTGAAGTAGGGTCTCTTCGAGCCGTGAAGAAATCGTCTAGCCCGCGCACGCCAAACGCCGAGATGCCGTTCCTCGATCACCTCGAGGAGCTCCGCTGGCGCATCATCTGGTCGCTGGCCGCGGTCATGATCACCGTTGCGCTCTCGTTCGGGGCGCTCACGCAGGTCGACGTGATCAAGATCCTGTCTCGCCCGATCCTCCCGTATCTCCCAAAGGGTCAGAAGCTCGTCTACACGCACCCGACCGACTCGTTCATGATCTACGTGACGCTGTCGATCGTCCTGGGCGTGATTGTCGCCTCGCCGGTCGTGGTCTACCAGGCATGGGCCTTTCTGTCGCCGGCGCTCCATAAGAACGAAAAGAAACTCGTCCTGCCGGTCGCGATCGGCGCGGCGGCGCTCTTTCTCTGCGGCGTGTCCCTGTCCTACTTCGGCGTGCTGCCACTCGCGCTCCAATGGCTGCTCAACTTCCAGTCGGCGTCGTTGCAGCCCATGATCAGCGTGCACGAGTACTTCGATTTCTTGTTCACGATGTCACTCGCGTTCGGCATCGCCTTCGAGCTGCCGATCGTCATTCTCGTGCTGACCGCGCTGGGGTTCGTGTCGCCCATGTTCCTCCGCAAGTATCGGCGGCACGCGATTGTGCTCTGCGTGTTCGTGGGCGCGTTCCTGACGCCGGGTGACCTCGTGTGGACGACGCTGGCCATGGCCGTCCCGCTCTATGTGCTGTACGAATTGAGCATTGTGCTGTCGGCGGTCGTGTACCGTCGCCAGCACAAGGGCGAAGACGACGTGCAACAGAAGCGCCTGATCACCGCGTGAAACTGCTCACGGCGCTTGCAGCGGTGGCTGCGCTCGCGCCTGCGTGGGTATCGGCCCAGCAACCGGGGCAGCCACCGCCGTCGAATATCCCGCAGCAATATCCCAACAACCCGAACGCGCGCCGCGTGAATCGGGACTCGATCCGTGCGGACTCGGTGCGCAAGCTCTACGCGTCCGACAGCATCAAGCACACGGTGCATTGGGTCGAGCCCGACTCAATGACCAATCTGCTCCTCGACAAAGACGGCTACTCGCACACGCGCTACCAGGGGCGTCAGGCGCATCTCGATGCCGCGTCGCACGAGCTCCAGATCGAGGGCGAGCGGGGCATTAACGTCGGCCGCGCGGCCGTCGACCGCGACACGACCCTGATCATCGGCAACAACATTAAATACAACGACAGTCTGCAGCGCGTCTTTGCCAAAGGCGATACCATCGTCCTGCACGACCCGACCTCGAACGAGAGCGACGTCTTTTCATTCAACTCGCTGACGTATGACGTCGGCACGCATACCGCGGTGGTGACGTCGGTGTCGACCGACTACACGCAAAGCGGCCAACGATGGTTCATTCAAGCCGAGAAAGCCGCCTACCAAGGGGATACGGTCAAGGGGCCCAAGGGCGGCCACAACATCTTCTACGGCCGCTACGGCGACATCACCACCTGCGACGACTCGTTCCCGCATTATCACATTCGAGGTGGTGAGCTCAAGTACGTATCGAAACAGGTGCTGGTGATTCGCCCCGCGGTGTTATACATCGCCGACGTCCCGATACTCTGGCTGCCGTTCATGTTTCAAGACCTCCGGCGTGGCCGGCGCAGCGGCATCCTGACGCCGAGGTTCGGCTTCACCGAGCTGCTGCGCAACAGTCCGACCTATCGCCGGCACGTCGAGAACGTCGGGTACTACTTCGTGATGGGCCAGTACGCGGATTTCACGACCTGGCTCGACTGGCGAAGCGGCGCTCGCGCCGACATCGGCGACCCGGGGTTCACCCAGTACAACGGAGAATTTCGGTATCGGTGGCTCGATCGCTTCCTGGATGGCGATCTCGCGGCGAACTATCGCACCCAGCAAGACGGTTCGACGAACACGGCGATCTACTGGAACCACCGGCAGGATTTCTCGCTGCACTCGCACCTGCAGCTCAACATCAACTACGTCACGAGCACGGTCGTCCAGCAGAACTCCTATCTCAACCCGTACGCGGCGCTCGCCAACATCAACTCCCAGCTCAATTATCAACAGGACGTGGGACCGGCGTCGATGAGTCTGGGCGGCACGCAAACCCAATACCCGGGCCAAACGCGACTCGACCGGACCTTCCCGACGCTCAGCATCACGTCGAAGCCGGTGAGCGCTGGTACCTGGCTCACCTGGTCTCCGTCCTTCTCGGCGACAAACGCGCAGAGCTACGGGCTCGATCAGCCTGGCGACTTCGCCTACCTCTATGGCGTCACCCAGGAAGGCCAGCTCGACTCGACGCTCCGCAATCGCGACACGCGGAACTCCTCGGCGTCCTTCGACACGCCCCTCAAGATCTTCGGGTTCAACTGGCGCAACTCGTTCCGCGTCCGGGATCAGTACAACAACTACCCGGTGAACGATGTCATCTACGTCCCGACGAAGATCGACGGGCGGGACACGACGGTCTCGACGACCCGCACGTATCGCACATCCTACGCGACCGCGCTCGACTGGGATACGGGCATCGATCTCCCGTCACTGCTCCAGGGCTCGTGGAACATTGTTCCCAGCGTCTCGGTCGTGAACGCCGACGGCCAGGCGCCGTTTCTCCAACGCACCGAGCTGTCCGGCGACTCCTGGGTCAGCCAGGGCAAGAACCTCGTGTACGGCCTCTCGGTCTCGCCGACGTTCTTCGGCTTGTTCCCCGGGGTCTTTGGCATCTCGCGCTTTCGACATTCGATCACAACGACGCTGACGTTCGACTACGCGTCGGCGGCGCACACGAGTACCGCGTTCCTGCTCGCCAACGGCCAGAACCCGGTCGGCTATCTCGGCAACCTGGCGCAAGAGTCGGCGACCCTTGGCCTCTCCACGAACATCGAGGCCAAGTTCCGCGACGGTCCGGATACGGCGCCCGACAACGGGACGAAGATCAAGCTCCTCTCCCTCAACTTCGATCCCATCACCTGGGACTTCGCGCGCGCGGCCGCCACGCACCACACAGGACTCACCAACACGAGCTTCGGCTACGACGTGCGCACCGACCTGATTCCCGGGCTCGATTTCCGCGAGTCGTATTCGCTCTTCCAAGGCAATCCCGAGAGCGACACGGCGGTGTTCAAGCCGTTTCTCACGTCGATCAGTGCATCCGTCTCGTTCGGCGCCAACTCGCACATCCTGGATCCGTTCAAGAAGCTGCTTGGCATCAAAGTGGACCAGAAAAAAGCGGACTCGCTCGCGGGACGTGACCCGTTCTTTCAACAGCAGGCCCAAGCGGGACATGTCGCCGGCCAGGGTGCGCAATACTCCCAGTATTCGATCCCGACGATCGGCGCAAGCGGGTGGAACGTCTCCCTCACGTTCACCGAGAATCAACAGCGTCCGCTGGTGGGCGACACATCGGGCGCGATCGCATACAACCCGGCGCTGATATGCGCCCAGTTCCAGGCCACCAACCCGACGCTCTACGCCGTGTGCGTCTATCAGAAACAGCACTCGATCGCGAGCTCCGACACCTCGCTGATCAGCAGCGGATACAACTGCACCACGCAAGCGTGCCCGCCGGTGGTCGTGCCGCCCCAAAGTTCACTCGCCGCCTCGCTCGCCTTCAGTTTGACCCCCCGCTGGTCGGCTCAATGGCAGACCACCTACGACTTCACGCGGCATAATTTCGCGAGCCAGGTGGTCACGCTCCAGCGCGACCTGCACGACTGGAAAGCCGTCTTCTCCTTCACCCAATCACCGACTGGCAGCTTCGGCTTTACGTTTTTCGTCGCGCTCAAGGCCGAGCCGGCCCTCAAGTTCAACTACGACCGGACCTCGTATCGCGCCCCCCCGGGCAGCGGGTTCTAAGTGGCACTTCGTGCTCACTAGAGCCGCCTTTTGTCCTTCCTGGGGGACAGCCCCGCGTGGGTTAACGCTGCCATCGATCTGCGCGTCATAGGGTTAGATAGTATAGGCTCCTTGGCCCAAGGAGTGCTTATCTGTAGTGCAGTCTCCACTTCTG
>DATHNL010000169.1:0-4825 GCA_035486035.1 Gemmatimonadaceae bacterium | reverse complement strand
GAGTGGGGCGGCGAGAAACAGCAACAGGAGCGACGCGGCTAGGCCGGTTACGATCGTGGCAACTCTCGACACGGCGACAAGTTAGTGTAACTGAAACTCCTCTGGTACCGCGCGCGTAGTATACTATCACGAATATGAGCGATCTCGCGGTTGACATCCGAGACGTACAAAAGACCTTCGATGGCCACGTGGCCGTACAGGGGTTGTCGCTCGCCGTGCCCCGGGGAAGCGTCTACGGGTTGCTCGGCCCAAACGGCGCCGGGAAGACGACGACGATCCGGATGATCCTGAACGTGATCGTTCCGGATAAAGGCACGATCAACGTGCTCGGCCAGCCGAGCGGGGCCAAGGGCGTGACCGATCGGATCGGCTATCTCCCCGAAGAACGCGGGTTATATCGCAAGATGCGCGTGCGTCGTGTCCTGCGATTCCTCGGCGAGCTGAAAGGGATGACGCGACGGGATGTCGACCAGCGCATCGACGAGTGGCTCGCGCGACTCGGGCTCACCGAGTGGGGTGACAAGAAGGTCGACGAGCTGTCCCGCGGCATGCAGCAGAAAGTCCAGTTTATCGGGACGCTGCTGCACGATCCCGAGCTCGTCATACTCGACGAGCCGTTCAGCGGGCTGGATCCGATCAATGCACAGGCACTCAACGACACCGTCGTCGAGCTTCGCCAGCGCGGCCGCACGGTCATCTTCAGCACGCACCTCATGGATAACGCCGAGCGGCTGTGCGATTCGGTGTGCATTATCGCCAAGGGCTCGAAAGTGCTCGACGGACCGGTCGCGGCGGTGCGCGCAGAGCATGCCGGGCGAACGATTGCGCTGGCGACCGCGAACGGTACGTCCGACGCGGTCGAGCACGTGCTCGCGGATCGCTCGCTCGTCGACAGCGTGAATCGCGAGCAGCGTACGCTGGAAATCGAGTTGGCGGCGAACGCGCCGGTGCAACAACTGCTCCAGCGGCTCGTGGGAGCCGGCGCCGAGATCACGCGGTTCGAGGTCGTGCAGCCGTCGCTGCACAAGATCTTCCTCCAGCGGGTCGGCGCCGTCGGCGTCGCCGAGGGGATGTCGGGACATGGGTAAGCTCGGCGTCATCATCCGCCGCGAGTATCTGGAGCGGGTTCGTTCGCGATGGTTCGTGTTCGCGACGATACTGGGACCGCTCTTCTTCGGCGGCATCAGCATCGGGCAGATCGTGCTGACGCAGCACGCCGGCGTCTCGGCCGACGCCTCCCACATCATCGTCCTCGATGAGACCGGAACGAACCTCGGCCAGCGCGTGGTCGCCAACCTTGGCGCGGGAGTCACGACTGACACCTCGAACGCCATGTTGCAGGTCGTGTCTCGCGACGACGCCCCGACGGCTGAGTTGCATGCGCTGAACGCCGTCATGCACAACAAGTGGGTCGGGTACCTCGTGCTCACCGACAGCACGCTGGCCGGCCAGACGGCGCGATACAATGGGCGCAACGCATCGGCCATTCAGGACATCGACCACGTGCGCGAGGTCGTCCGCAACGCCGTGCTCACTGAGCGCTTGGTGGGGGCGGGACTCGATCCGGCGCGCATTCGATCGCTGACCGCGGTGCCGATCCAACTGCACACGGAGCGCGTGACCGACAAGGGCCTTGGCGGCTCCGGGATGTCGGGCGCGTGGTTCGGCTATATCGTGGCGATCTTGCTGTACATCACGATTGTCGTCTACGGCCAGAGCATTGTGCGCGGCGTGTCGGATGAGAAAGCGAGCCGTGTGTCCGAAGTCGTCGTCGCCAGCGCACCACCGGATACCCTCCTCGCCGGCAAGATCCTCGGTGTGGGCGGCGTCGCGATCACACAACAGATCATCTGGACCACCGCGTCGGTCGCGATCGTGCATTTCCGGGGGCCGATCTTACGCGCGCTCGGTGCGAGCGAGTCGGCGAACATTCCGCTGCCGGGCTCCATCAGCGTTGGCGCCGGGATCGAGCTCGTGTTGATCTTCTTGCTCGGTTTCTTCTTCTACGCGGCGCTCTTCGCGGCCATCGGCGCGACGGTCGAGAGCCAGGAGGACGCGCAGCAGGCATCGCTGCCAGTCACGATGCTGCTCGTGCTGAGCATCATGTTCGTCGGACCCGTGTTCTTGAGCCCGATGAGCACGCTTGCGCGCGTCGTGTCGTGGATTCCGTTCTCGGCGCCGATCCTTATGCCGCTGCGATTGGCTTTGGTTCAGGTCCCGCCGTTCGAGATCGTCGGTACGATCCTCGGGCTGTTGGTCGCGAACGTCGTCGCGATGTGGTTCGCGGCGCGCGTCTACCGGGTCGGCATCCTCATGTACGGGAAGCGCCGTTCGTTAGCCGAGATCATGCGCTGGGTGCGGGTTTCCTGATCCGCCGGAGGCCGAAGCTCGCTCGACCACCACCTGGAGCTCGCGGACATTGCCTCGCCAATCATGCTCCCGGCATCACACGTAGATGAGCGTCTTGACCACAACGCATGCCGACAGCAGCAACGCCGTACAGACATTGATCGCGATCCGTGCGCGGCCCCGTGCGTACAGGGACGCAGTGACCATAACGGCAGCGCAGGCGATTGTCAGACCGAAAAGGCTCTGAGGGGTGGTCAACGGCGGTGGACGCGAGGGATCCAGCGTGCTCGGGGACCCACCGGGGTAGGAAGCCATCGCGTAACTCCCGAAAGCGAGCCATGCGGCAGCCAGGTAGGCCGTCATCGCACCAACGGAGCGTAATCGCGTGTGGCCAAGCGCGAGAACCACAATTAGTGCGATCGCCGGAAAGCCTTCGAGGGGTACTAACGGACCGAGGTCACGCCGGTCCAGCGTGCTAAGCGACCGATAGGAGACGACCGCCATGCCCATCGCCGCGGCCAGCATGACAGGAAGCCACACGCGAGGGTCGAGTGCCCTGCGAGCGCTGAAGTCACGCGCCGTAATGCTCGGCTCTTCTTGGGGCGTCAAGGCGGCCTCGAACGTTCTGAACTGCAGGAGATTATGCGATGGGTCCGAGTTTCCTGAAGTCCCGTCCCCGCACCGCCACCAGTACGGTCGGGACAACGAACAGCGTAATTGGCGTCGACAGGGCGAGGCCGCCAATGACAGCCAGCGCCAGCGGGCGCTGCAGCTCGCTCCCTGCTCCCAGGCCCAGCGCCAAGGGTAGCAGCCCAAACAGCGTGCACAGGGTCGTCATGAGAATCGGCCGCAACCTCGTGCGCGCGGCTTCTCGAACCGCGGTTTCCAATGGGACGCTCTCGCGTTCCATGCGGAGCTTCGTGAAGTCGAGGAGAATGATCCCGTTCTTCACGATCAGGCCGACCAGCAGAATCAGGCCCATGAACGACGAGACGTTCAGCGGCGTGCCCGTGATCATCAACAAAGCCAGCGCGCCGACGAATGAGATTGGCGCGGCCACGACGATGACGAACGGTTCGATGAAGGACTCGAACTGGACCACCATGATTGCAATGACGCTCACGCCTGCGAGGAAGAGAACGATCAGCAGCGAACGGAACGCTTGCCGTTGCCCCGCGTACTGCCCGCCGATCTCCACGCGGATACCGGGCGGCGGCGGGTGCGCGGCGAGGACACGCTCGACGTCCTTGTTGATGTCGCCGATTGAACGTCCGGAGATGTCGGCGGTCATGGCGATCATTTGCTGTTGATTCTCGCGGTCAAACTCAGCCCGCGTGATCTGCGGCGTGATCGACGCCAGCGAGGACAACGGCGTTGGTTTGTGACCGGGGCCAATGATCGGGAGCGATCCGAGTCTGAGCGGGTCGAAGCGCACGGTGTCCGGCGCGCGGACGCGGACGGCAATGGCACGGTCCTGTGTGCGAATCTCGCCGCCGACGACGCCCAGGATGGAGCCCGAGACATCGGCGCCGACTTGCTGCGGCGTCATGCCGATCCGGTTTGCTTCGGCGCCGCTGATGCGAAGCATGAGCTCGGGTGATGGCTCGCTGACACCGTTGTAGAAGTCCTCGACCCCATCGACCTTGGTCATATCGGGCTCCAGGGCTTTCGCATACGCCTCGAGCGATTCCAGCTGCTCGCCGAATAGCTTGATCTCGATCGGCCGGGCTGCGCCCGCCAGGTCGTTGATGACGTCGGACAGGATCTGCACGAAATCGATGTGCAGCCGCGGGACCGCGCGCTGGACCTTCGCTCGGACATCGTCGATGACCTCATCGACCGTGCGATCGCGCTTGGAGCGCGGCACGAGACGGGCGACGAGGTCGCCGCGATTCTGCTCCGTGGCGTATACTCCGAGCTCGGTACCCGTACGCCGGGAGGTGGCCTCGATCTCCGGTGTCGCGGCCATGATCCGCTCGGCGATGCGGACCTCGCGGTCCGTCTCGGTGAGCGCGGTCCCACCCGGCGTGAAGTAGTCGAACACGTAGGCCCCCTCGTCCATCTCAGGAAGGAAGCCCGAGCCGACGCGCTGCTGGGCAACTACGCCGAGCGCCACGAGGACAACAGCGGCGGTGATCACCCAACTGGGGTGGCGCAGCACGATCGCCAGTGTCTTCTCATAGCGATCGGCGAGCCAATCGACCTTGGCACCCTCGTCGCGGTGCTTGACGAACTGGGCGCTCAAGAGCGGGATGATCGTGAGCGCGAGCACGAGCGAGACGAGCACGGCGATCGTGAGGGTCACTGACAGGGCGATGAAGAACTGACCGACAACGCCTTGGAGCAGGCCGAGCGGCAGGAAGACGACGACCGTCGTGATCGTGGACGTGGTGACTGGCCAGATGAGCTCCTGCACGGCCTCGCGAATGGCGCGTTGCCGATCGTCCGGCGTGATCGCCAGATGGCGTGCGATATT
>DATHNL010000168.1:0-6536 GCA_035486035.1 Gemmatimonadaceae bacterium | reverse complement strand
CCCATCCCCGTGCGAGTGGTCGCGACGGGCGGGGACAGCGTCGTGACCGAAGCGGGACCGTATCCAAGCACGAAGCGGCCCGGCCAATCCGTGACGCTCCTCCACAGCGTGTCGCATTTCAAAGGCGATCACATGACCGGCACGTTCGAAGCGCACTACTCGGGTGGTCTCGTCGTCCAGGGGAAGACCGCGGCGACCCGGACGAAGTGAGGGTGCGCCATGAACTGGCGCAGCGCGAGGAACGGGCGCTCGATCAGGCAGTAGGAGACGAGCGCCGCCAGTACGGTGAAGACCACGCTGATGGGGAGCGCCGTCCACCATCCAGTATGGTGGCTCGCCAGGAATGGCTGTTGCCAGAGATAGAGCGATTAGCTCAAGACTCCGGTGGCGACAAATGCGCGCGTGTTGAGCAGGCGACCGACCGGGTCGGTCGAGAAGCGCATGCCGCGATCGACCATCGCGACGATCAGGAGGTTCATGATCGACGCGCCGATGATCGCCTGGAACGCGTGGGAGCCGACGAATGAGAGCGCGATGACGCCGGTGGGCACGAGCCAGAACCACGGGGTGGTCAACAATCGGCGGTACCACCTCATGGCCCACAGCTGCCCGCGGTACCCGGCCAGCGCACACCCGACCGCGATCCCGTCGGCGACGGTCTCGAATCGATATCGGATCGTGCCCTTCATGGCATCCGGCAACGACTCGTGCACGGCAATGCGCACGAGGGGCGCCAAGCAAATGACCAGGAGCGCGAACTGGAGCCCCCGCTTCCTCCCCAAGATCAGCAGCAACGCCGGCCACAATAAGTAGAACTGCTCCTCGACCGCCAGCGACCAGGCGTGCTGGACGAACACCGAGGATGCCGGCATGTGGTAATTCACGGTGTACGTGAGACCGTACAGCAGATCACCACGGTGCAACTGGATCACGCCAAGCGAGCCCGCGAGTGCAATTACGGCGAGATAGGCGTAGTATGCCGGGAAGATGCGGAGCGCGCGCCGGAAATAGAAACGGGGCAGATTGATCGCGCCGTACTGATCCCACTCGTGCAGCAGCAGCGTCGTGATCAAAAATCCGGAGAGCACGAAAAAGACGCGCACGCCGATGGTCCCCAGGTCGAGTGGGGCCGACGGACCACCGATGAGATGGGAGATGCAGACGAAGCTGACAGCAACAGCGCGCATACCGTCGAGCGACGGAATGCGACCAGACGACGTGGGAGCGCCGGCCTCGTCCGTAATTGTCACTAGGGACTAGTACTCCCAAGTCGCGTATAGCGTTGGTACTCATAGACATATGAATCGAATCGCTACAGGGGATGCGCATGGGTGACTCGAAACAGGTCGTCGTCATTACTGGCGCCAGCACGGGATTCGGGCGTTTTCTGGCCGAGGCGCTCGCGGGGCGCAACTACCGTGTTTTCGCGACGATGCGCGGCGTCAACGGGAAGAACGCCACCGCTGCCCGGGAGCTTCGTTCTCTCACCGAGGTCGTAGAGCTGGATGTCACCAGCGACACGTCGGTCGAGCGTGCCGTCGCCGACGTGATGGCCGCCGCGGGGCGCATCGACATTCTGATCAACAACGCCGGGCGGGTGCTGACCGGCGTCTCGGAAGCCGTCACGTTGGCCCAGGTCCAGTCGCTCATGGACACGAACTTCTACAGTGTCGTGCGCACGTGCCGGGCGGTGCTCCCGGCGATGCGTCGCCAGGGAAGCGGCCTGCTGCTTCACGTGTCGAGTGGCGCCGGGCGAATCGTCTTGCCGGCGATGGCGTACTACTGCGCGAGCAAGTGGGCGATGGAAGCGTTAGCCGAGTCGTACCGCTATGAGCTCGCCGCGCAGCACATCGACTCGGTGATCCTCGAGCCGGGATCGTACAAGACCGCGATCGCGGGCAATCTCGAACAGGCCGCCGATACCGCGCGGACGACGACGTACGGACCCGTGAACGGGATCGCCGACTCGATCATGCACACGCTGGAGCAGATCGCGGGCGATCCCACCGAGATCGTCGAGGCCGTGATACGCATCATCGAGACGCCGTTCGGTCAACGACAGCTGCGCTATCGCGTCGGCGGCGGGGCACAAGGCGTTCAACAGCTGAATGCGATGTCCGATGAGCTCCAGAAGCAGCTGCTGACGAACTTCGGGATCGCCGCGATTACGGCCCCTTAGCGCGCTCTTCCGGTTGCAGTCCGACATCGTGCAAGAAATGTCGCATCTGCCTGATCTGTTCGTCGTTCAGCGTCTTCTGGTACGCGTGGTGAAAGACGACCGTCTTCCCATTCACCGTGACGCGCAAACCATCATGGCCGGCGTCTTCCGTCGTGCCGAGCTGGTTCAGCATGTGAATGACGTCTTTCCACTCGATGTTGTGCGAGGTCGGATGGTCGAATACCATGCCCAGTGTCCGTTCGTGGGAGGCCATCCCCCGAATCTAGCGCGTTATCCGCCGAACTGAAGCGCGCGCGTGGGCTGAATCCGCATGGCGCGCCGCGCGGGCACGAGGATTGCCGCGACGGCGACTCCGCCCAGGACGACCCCCACGGCGACGAACGTCACCGGATCCCACGGCGTGACACCGTAGAGCGCGCTCCGTAGGAGCCGCGCGCTCAGGAGCGACACGACGGTGCCGACGCTCAGGCCGATGAGGACCGGCCGCAGGCCCTGGCGTGTCATGAGCCACAACACATCGTTCGCGGTCGCGCCGAGCGCGCGGCGCACGCCGATCTCGTGAGTCCGAAGGGCGACGAAGTAGGCGATGACGCCGAAAATCCCGGCCGCCGAGAGCAAGAGCCCGATCGCCGCGAGGGCGCCGAGGAGGAGGGCGTTGAAGCGAGCGGGCGCGAGGGCCGTCCGAAAGGCTTGGTCTGCGGTCTGGATGTTCGACACGGGTAGCGTCGGGTCGAGGGACCGCACGGCGGCGCGCATGGTGCTGGCCGCATCGCCGGGCGACGGGCTTCGCACGACCATCGTCATGGACTGGCCAATCCACATCCAGGCTGCGTCGGGCGCTTGGTCGATCGGCAGATAGAACTCGGGATCGATCTGTCCCGCGGGGCCCCGCGATCGCACGTCGCCGGCCACGCCGATGACCGTCTTCCACATTGGGTCCGTCTCGGTTCCCTCGCAGCACACGACACGGCGGCCGATCGCATCGCCTCCTGGCCACGCCATCTCGGCGAAACGGGCACTGACGATCATGACGCGCGTCGCGCCGCGGACGTCCTGCGACGTGAATGCCCGTCCCCGCCGGATCGGAATTCGCATCGTCGTGAAGTAGTCCGGCGACACGATTCTCATGTTGCTCGCGATCGCGCTCTGCGGGCCGAGCGGGCGGCCCTCGGGAATGAGGCCGTTGTCACCGCCGGGGCCACTGAGCGGGCGCGTGGAGACGAGCGTCACGCGCTCGGCAATCTGTTCGAACGCGTGCCGGACGCTCGCCGGATCGCGGTAGGTCGCGGCAGGCAAGGACACACCGGCTGCCGAGATCCCCGTTTTGTCGAATCCCGTCTGCGTGCGCTGGAGGACCATCGCGCTTCTCACGAGTAGCCCGGAGCCGACGAGGAGCATGAGCGCGAGCGTCACTTCGATGGTGACGAGGGCGCCGCGGAGCTTCTCGCGCGAGCGCCCTGCCCCGATCCCCCGCCCCTCGCCGCGCAGCGTCTCGTGCGGATCCTGACGCGCGAGCCGCAGGGCTGGCAGCAGGCCGCTCGCGACCGTCGCGACCGCTGCGACCGCCAGCGCGAACGCCAGCACGCCGATATCGATGTGCGTCTGCTCGAGACGCGGGATGACGCCAACCGGTGCCGCGGCCACGAGCACGCGAATGAGGACCGCGGCCACGACGACGCCGAGGATCGACGCGAGGAACGACAGGACGGCGCCTTCCGTGAGCAGTTGACGGACGAGACGACCGCGTCCAGCGCCGATCGCCGCGCGAATCGCGATCTCGCGCGCGCGCACCGAGGACCGCGCGAGGAGCAAGTTGGCGACGTTCACGCAAGCGATGAGAAAGACGAGCGAGACGGCACCGAGCACGAACAGCAATTGGTCGTGCGCGTTGCCGACGAGATAGGGGCCGAGTAAGTAGGCGGTCGCCGAGCGGTCGACATCGGCCCGCGGGTAACGAGCGGCCAGGAGCTCGGCGGCATGACGAACATCGCGTTGCGCGGCGGCGAGGGTCGCGGTCGGCGTCAACAATCCGACGACCTGCAGGGAGTGCTCATCGTGCTCGGCGCGCTGCGCCGGGGTAAAAACGGCTGGCACCCAGAGTTGTTCTTCCGACAGCGTCGGGTCGAACGCGGCGGGCATCACGCCAATGACCGTGTATGGCGTGACGTTGATCGTGATCGTGCGGCCGAGGATGCCGCTGTCGGCGCCAAATCGTGATCGCCACAGACCCTCGCTGAGGACGACGACATGCTCGTCATCATCAGAGCGAAGCGTGCGGCCGAGGATCGGGCGTTGGCCGAAGACGGCGAAGAAATTGTCGGTGACTTGGCCGCCCGTGACCCGTTCCGGCGCCGGGGCGGCATCCAGTGTGAAGCCGGCGAATTTCTCGGCGGCCAGCTCGGTGAAGGACGACGTCAGTGCGCGCCAGTCGACGTAGTTCCCGACGGACACGCTGCCATCGAGGTCGTGCCATCGCTCGGGAACGAAGAGCGTGCGATTGGGGTGCGCCCAGGGGAATGGCGCGAGCACGACGGCTTTGACCGCGCTGAAGATCGCGGTTGTCCCACCGATGCCGATCGCGAGCGTGCCGATCGCGATCGCGGCGAAGGTTGGGGCGGCGGCCATCTGGCGCAACGCGAACCGTATGTCGTACCAGAGCTCCGACAATCGCTCGCGGCGGTGGGTCGATTGGCCGATGGCGACGAGTCGCGCCTTGAGGTTGGCCGGGTCGCCGAGGCGCTCGCGCGCTTGGCGCCACGCTTCATCTTCGGGTACGCCGCGTGCCATCAGCTCACGCGCGCGCATCTCGATGTGGAACGCGAGTTCGGCATCGACCTCTTTGGGGCGCATTAGGCGGTTTCCAGGACGCGGGAGACGAAGGCGGCGAACACGGTCCACTCGCGCGTCGCAACGGCGAGCTGACGGCGGCCTTTGCGGGTCAAGCGATAGAAGCGCGCTCGCCGACCGAGCTCGGTCACACCCCAATCCGCCTCGATCCACTGGCGTTGTTCCAACCGGTAGAGCGCCGGATACAGCGAGCCATCTTCGATCACGACGGCGCCTGCGGCGGCCTGCTCGAGCCATCGCGCCACCGCGTACCCGTGGCGCGGGCCGAGTTTCAACGCTTTGAGAATCAAGGCATCGAGTGTGCCGTACATGACTCGACGATACCTAGACAGTCTTGGTTAGGCAAGGCCCTCCTCGCGCTTCGCGCTCGTCGCCTGGATTCGCGGCTGCGAAGATCCAGATGCGACACTTCGATTAGATCCAGATGCGACACTTCGACGAGATCCGGATGCGACACTTCGACGAGATCCGGATGCGGCACTTCGACGAGATCCAGATGCGGCACTTCGATATGTTTAGATATGCGTTCTACCGCTGGACCGCAGCTGATCACGCACCTGCCGATCGATCGCGACTCGCGCGTGCCGTTGTACCAGCAGATTTATGAGGGCTATCGCCGCGCGATTCTCGCGGGGCATCTGCGGCCCGGCCAGCGCATCCCGTCGACCCGCGCGCTCGCGGCCGAACTCGGCGTCTCGCGGCTTCCGGTCCTCGCCGCGTACGAGCAGCTGCTGAATGAGGGCTACTTCGCCGGGCGGCGCGGATCGGGGACGTATGTCAATGCCGACCTCGTCGCGGGACGCCGAGCCGGCAAGCGCACTGCGTCAACGTCGTGGCCGGATGAAGGGGTACGGCCGTTCCGCGTCAGCTCCCCCGCGCTTGACCAGTTTCCACGGAACGCGTGGGCGCGGATTGTCGCCCGGCACGCACGGGCAATGCCGCCGGAGCTCATGGGATATGGCGATCCGGCGGGATATCTGCCGCTGCGCGAGCAGATCGCCGAGTACTTGCGGACCGCGCGCGCTGTGCGCTGCGAGGCGAGCCATGTGCTCGTCGTCTCGAGCTCGCAGGCGGCCCTCAACATCTGCGCCAAGGCGTTGGTGGCGCCCGGTGACACGATTGGGATCGAGGAGCCAGGGTATCCCGGGGCCCGGTTCGCTCTTGCGGTTCCGGGCGCGGCCATCGCCTATGTCCCGGTGGACGACGAAGGGATACACGTCGATGCGATTGGCACATCGCGCGCCGTCTACGTCACGCCGGCGCATCAATATCCCCTCGGTGTCTCGATGACCGCCGCCCGGCGTGTGGCGCTCTTGGCATGGGCCGAGCGAGCCGATGCGTGGATTATTGAGGACGACTACGATAGCGAGTATCGCTACGTCAGTCGGCCGCTCGGCGCATTGCAAGGCATGGACGCGCACGAGCGCGTCGTGTACCTCGGGACGTTCAGCAAAGTGTTGTTCCCCGCGCTGCGCGTGGGATACATGGTCGTGCCGCCCCGACTGTGGGA
>DATHNL010000167.1:0-6872 GCA_035486035.1 Gemmatimonadaceae bacterium | reverse complement strand
CGGAGGAACTGAAGGCGTTGAGAAGGCCGTGCACGTGCACGACATCGGCTTTGCCGGCGAGATCGCGGATCGTGCGGCCCCAGGGAGAGGCGAAGACGATGCGGGTGGCTGGCGGAAGTTGAGCGGCGAGCCAATCGCGCTCGGCGTCCGGGCACGGTGGGCCGACGACTGTGGAGCTGACTGAGGGAGATGCGGCTGCAACGAAGCCGATCAGCGCTTCGATCGGGCCACCAAACGGACGCGTCAGGTTCGGCATCGCGTGCAATACCTTCACGCAACGACCTTGCGCCCTTGCCTCAACCGAAGCGTGCGCCACGCCGGTATGGTGTAGAGGACGCCGAGCATGACGACGAACGCCTTCGCCACGTGGTTCACGCCCTCCCCAATGCCGTTCTCGGCCTGCATGGAATAGAGGAGGACGTAGGGCGCCCACGCCCACCAAAAGATCGAGCTCCGCGCCAGCACAAAGAAGATCCGGTACACGTACCCGATGCCGCAGCCGAACAAGAACGCGCCGATGATCCCGCCGAACAAACCAAAGTTGGCGTACATCTCGCCGGCGACGCCGAGATTCATGCTCGTGTTGTACAGGTGGAACCCGGTGAACCGCTCGAAATACTCGACGCCACCGGCCTCGTACTTCCCGGGATCGAGCAGGCGGGGGATGAGCGCGGCGCGGAACGCATTGATGATGGTCTCACCGTTCGCGTAGGGCTCCTGCACCGGCACCCAGTACATGGTCCGGGCGATGATCCAGCCTTGGTTGAGCCGGGTGACGAAGTGGCTCAACGCGTCGCCGGTGAAGGTCTCGACCGGTAGCTGCGCTTGCACCACGATGAGCTGGCCGAGCGCCTCGAAGCGCTCGGGGATCGTCATGTCGGGATTTTCGCGGATCTGATTCCGATAGGCGAACTTGGCTTCGTCGAGCACGCCGATGAAGAATATTCCGGCGATGGCCACGAGGATGATCGTCCGAACCTTCACGCGCTTCGTGAAGATGATGAGCGCGCCCGTGTAGACGACCCAAAGGAGCAGATCATGGAACAGCCCCTCCGACGTCGACATCGCCACGCGAATCGCCATCACTGCCGTGAGCTTCCAGGTCCACCCCTTGGCGCTCACCATCATCAGGCCGTAGGCCCCAATGAACGCGAGGTACGTCAGGAGCGTGAACAGGAACCGGATATTGAGGCCGACGCGCGTGATGAAGAAGAACGAGATCATCCCGATGACGATCATGATGTCGCACGTCACGCGAAAGTCGCGCGGCTCGACCGCGGACCGCTGGACTTTGTTGGTGGTGCCGAGGCGCCACATCGGGAGATACATCCCGACCGCGAACATGATCGTGACCGGGACGGCGTAGATGAAATAGTCCGGCGGCTGCAGCGTCATCTCGAACACCGAGGCGTCCGCCGGCACATGATAGTTCGCCCAGGGGGCGATCACCCACTGCACGAAGCCGACCATCGAGATGAGACCCGGAATCCAGGGGACGGTCGGCGACACGCGCAGTGTGTGCAGAAACACGATAATCGCGCAGAACAATCCGAGGCCGATCAACAGTGAGTCGCGCTCGTAGAACGTGATGCAGGCGATCGAGATGGTGAATGCCGTGCCGACGATGAACCACCAGTTGTCCGTCGTGAGAAAATACCGGCGATGCGCCTGCGCGACGGCGACCGGTGGCGCGTCGAATGACGGCAGTTGGACGGGCATGTCGGTCATGTCACCGCCTCCATCACGCCGGCCGCGGCGCGATCGGCCGAATACTGGCCGATGCGATCCGAGGCGGCCGCGGCCATCCGCGGGCCGCGCGCCGGATCATCAACCAAGGCCCGCAACGCGGCCGCGAGTGCGTCGACGTTGCCCGGCGGGAAGCGCTCGCCGGTGACGCCCGGCGTGATCAAGTCGGGGACGCAGCCGACCGCGTCGGAGGCGACGACTGGGAGCCCGGCGGCCATCGCTTCGTTGATCACGAGACCCCAGGTCTCTTGACGGTCGGACGGCAGCACGAGCACGTCCGCGGCAGCGTAGATCGCCGGGAGCTCGGATTGATTCCGGAAGCCGAGAAGCGTCGCATTGGCCAATGTGCCCTTGAGAGGGCCATCGCCAACGATAATAGCACGCGCGCCGCTTACGCGGCGACAGGCGTCGACCATGTCCCCCGGGCGTTTCTTATCGATCAGCTTGCCCACGAAGAGGACCGCGAGCGTTGATGCGTCGCAGCCCCACTGGGAACGCGTCGTGTCACGCGTCGCTCGGGCACGGGCGGCGCCGGTAGCGAAGGCGGCGTTGTCCACAAAATGCGGCGAGCGGACAACCCGTCCGGCGCCGTAGTACCGAAAGTACGCCTCGCTGCGGGTACCCACCGCCAGACACGCCGCGAACCGGCCGACGAAGCGAGGATACAGCGCGCGTTTGACGAGGCGTTTGAGGCCACGATCATCGTCGAGTTGGGAGTCACCGCGCACATAGACCGGCGTATTCGTGCGCCAGCACGCGCGCATGGCTTGCCAGTAGGTCCTGGCACGCCACCCGAGAACCACGATGGCATCGTGCTCCCGGCGCTCGACAATGGAGATGATCTCCGGGGTATCGTAATCCGCGAAGCGATCGCGATTGGGTCCCGGCGCGACGTTTCGTAGGAATACACTCTTGTAGCCGGCGGTCAGGTCGATGTCCCATTGGAACGCGACGCCGAATCCGATGCCCTGCTCCGCCGCGGTCGGGCGATGCGCGAAGTAGACGGTGAGATCGACATCCCCACGGGCGGCGAGCGCGCGGAACAACGGCGCGTAGTACTGGATCGGGTGCGTCGCCACAATGCCCAGCCTCAGCGCGCCTCCACGGTGCGGCGCAGGCCATCGCGCAAACGCACGCGGGGTTGCCAGCCGAGGCGCACGCGGATTTTCTCGGCTGAGAGCGAGCGGCGGCGGATGTTGTCGATGTCGCGCCGATCGAGGTATTCGATCGGGATGGATCCGTCGAAGAGCGCCGAGATCTCGCGCGCCAAGGCGTTCACCGACGTCTCGACACCCGTGCCGATGTTGAATACGTCGCCGAGTGCTTGTGGAGCGACGGCGGCCATGACGGTGCCCTCGATGGCATCGTCGACATACGTGTAGTCGCGTGTCTGTTCGCCGTCGCCATGGACTGTCATCGCACGGCCCGCCTGAGCGGCTTCTATGAACTTCCCGATCACACCACAGTATGGATTTCTCGTCGTCTGGCCCGGACCATAGACGTTCGAGTACCGTACGCAGGCGGTGGGAACGCCATAGGCGGTGTGATAGAGCGTGGTATAATGCTCGCCGAGCAGCTTGGTCGCCGCGTAGTGGTTGAGAATATTTGGCGGGTCGAGCTCGTCGGCCGGGAGATGGCGACAATTGCCGTAGATCGAGGTCGATGACGTGTACACGAACCGTTGCAATCCGGCCGGGCGAGTATGGCGCAGAAACTCCAGCATCCGGAGTGTGCTGAGCGCGTTCACCGACAGGTCACCTTCCGGATCGCTCCCAGAGGTGAGAATCGTCCGGCAGGCGAGATGAAAAATCCACGGATGCCCGGCGAGCAGCGGCTCGACGACCGCGCTCTCGCGCACATCGCCGACGACGAGTTGCAAGCCTTCCATGCGCACGCGAGACGAGTTGGAGAGATCGTCGAGCGCGGTCACCCGGCAGCCCAGCTGGCGGATCAGGAACCGGCAGAGATTCGAGCCGACGAATCCCGTGCCGCCGGTGACGAGCACGGGCGCGCCGCGGATGCCGGAGAACGGGTCGGCGCCCGGCATCATTGATCAACAACTCGCGTCAGCACATCCGCGAGCGCGCCGGTCATCCCGGCGGCGGTACGGGGCCGCAGCGTGAGATCGGTCATCACATCGATCGTGAGAGGAGAAATGCGTCCGGCAACCAGATCGGACAGCACCGCGCGAATCGACGGTACCGCGTCGGCCGGGGTCGGTGACGGCTGATCGCCGTACAATACTAAGCCTTTGGCATTGAGCCCGCGCAAGAGCGCGGCCGGCTCCGTGGCCGCGTGGAGCACCGCCACGATCGGGCGCCGTGCGGCGAGCGTGGGCATGAGCTTCGACGCGGCGTAGTACGTCGTCAGGTCGCCGAGGACGAGGTTCGCGTCCGCACCGGCCGCCAGCGCCATCGCCTCGGCGTACGGCACCCGCTCCGGGCGCTCGATCACTTGGGAGGAGAGGCCGCGGGCTTCGACGAGATGCGCGACGCGCGGGCGCGCGCGGGCGCCTGGGGCGTAGGTCGTGCCGTAGAGCTCGAGGCGAATCGGCAAGGGCGTCGCTGCCAATGCGTCGAGGAAGGACGTGAACACGGGAAGCTGTGAGTCGGAGAGTGCGCCGACATAGACTATCCGGCGGAGCGTACCGTCACCTGCGGTCGGCTTTCCCGCGAGGGTCAGGTCGGCGGCGTCGAATCCATACGGCGCCGAGCCTGACGGGACGTTCGCGACGGCCGGAAACCGACGTTGGACCTCGGCGACGATCGCCTGGGATACGGCAAAGAGGCCAGATACGCCGGTCAGGCACCAGCTCTCGCTCCATGCCGCCACGCGGGCGGCGAGACGGCTTTTGAGCGTGCCCGTGGGCTCGATCCGCCATGGGTCGACGTAGTCGACGACTATCGGCTTACCAGTCAGCCAATGCAGCGCCCGGGTCATCAACAGGGCATACCACGGGGGTACGATCAGGAGAATTACGTCGGCGCGCTGCGCGCGCACGATACGCACCGCACGCGCGAGCAATGCCGGGAGTGCGCGGAGTCCTAGATCGCCAAAGCCCAGGCGACGACTCAGAGCGACACGAAACGCTCGCACTGATTCGATTTGAATATCGGGCGGGACGAGGGAGACGAGCGCGGGCTCCTGGGCCTCCTCGCGGTCGCGCGGATCGACCGTGAGGACGATCGGCTCCCAGCCATATGAGCGCAGGTGGCGCACGAATAACCGCGCGCGGTGGGAGGGTGGGAGGCCGGATGGCGGGAAGAATGGCGAGATCACCAAGACGCGGCGCGTCATCCGCGGTAGCCCTCGGCCGCGGCGCGACGGAGGCTCTCGGCCATCTGCCGCGCCACTTCGCGGCGGGTGAAACGAGCGAGGACCTCCGGGCGGGGCGAAACTGGCGACGGCGAGCTGGTGATCTGTTCGATCGCCAACGCGACGGCGTTCTCATCATCCGGGTCGGCTATGACGCCGAGGCCGGACTCATCGACGAGGTCGCGCATGGCGCCATCGGTGAGGACGCCGAGGATCGGGCGGCGGAGGCCGAAGTATTCGAAGGTCTTTCCCGCCACGCTGTAATCGCGGCCGCCGATGACCTTGGCGGACGTCAGCAAGAGCGCGGCTGCGCCCTTTTGCAGGCGAAGCGCCTCTTCGTGCGAGATTGGACCGCGAAGGCGGACGCGGGATTCGGTGCCGGTCTCGCGCAGCATCGACGGGAGCCAACGCGGGATCGCTCCGGCGAATTCGACGTCCACCGAGCCGCGGTAGCGCGCGAGGCCGCGCAGGAAGAAATATGGCGAGCGATAGAGCCAGTCTTCGCGGCGTGGCGAGTAGAACAGCCAGCGTTGCGGCGAGCGGCGCCACGACGGTTGCAGCATCGTCGAGCGCGACAGCGGATCGTAGTACCAGCTGCCCGCGTAGACGATGGTTCGGGGGACTGGGTCAACCGCATCGACCACATCATCGTCATAGCCATTGTAGATCGTCACCAGGCGCGATGGATCGACGCCTGGGAAGAATCGCAGCCAATCTTCGCGCGTGACGTGCGAGGTGGCAACGGATACGTTCGCCTCGCGTAGGACCGCGCCTTCGGCCCGACGGGCGTAGAGATAGTGCGCGTAGGTTGGAAATGGAGCGGCGCACCAGTACGTCCAGGGATCGCGCCAGTCTGCCACCCAAGGCAGTCGGTATTGGTTGGCGATCTGCCGGGCAATGACGGCTACCCCGAATGGGGGCATCGTCGCGAGAAGAACGTCCGGGCGATGCTCGGCCAACGCGCGGCGGACCGGCTCAGACCAGAATGACGATACCGGGTCGCCCCGGTACGCGTACTGGAGCGAGCGAAAGCCGAGGCGCGATTGGCTGAGGCGCCAGTACCAGTCGGGAAAGCCGCTCGGCGTCCGGTAGACCGGGACCGTCGAGGGAATACGCGAGGCGAGCGCGGGATCGAGGCGCGCGGAAGACCAGGCGGCGTAATCCTCGGAGCGCACGGTCACGACGGCGAGGTCGATGCCGAACGCGCCCAAGTGCTCGGCGAGCCCCAGGGCGCGGTGGACTCCGCCAGTCGAGAGCGGCGGGAACTCGAACGCGAGCAGCAGCGCGCGGACCGTCACGGACCCAGGCCGGTGATCAAATCGATCGCGAACTTCGCGGCGTGAGTCGGATAGCTGTATGCATCGTAGTCCCCCCACCGGGGCCACGACCCGGGGACAGCGCCAGAAATCTCCGGCCAATCCTCGCGCACTTCGATCGTCATTCGAACCTGCTCCGCGAGGCGACGGGCCGCATCGTGATAGCGCGTATCACCGGTTGCCCGGCTCAGCGCCAACCACACGACTCCCACCTGCGCGTCGCCCGTCACGCACCGCCAGCGGGCCGCCGGCCGCCATCCCGTGCGGAATCGCCCGGCGAGATAGCCCTTGCGCTCGAACGACTCGCGGAGCGCACGCGCCGCGCGCTCCGCGGCCTCGATATATCGCTGCTCTTGCAGCGCGAGGCCGGCCATGACCCATCCTTCGAGTACGTAGCCGATGGTGTGTGTCGTCGGCGCTTCGCGCTCGGCGAAGCCCGCGCGGTGAACCCAGCCATCCGGTGCCTGCAATCGCATCGCCCAGCTGGCGTTGCGG
>DATHNL010000166.1:0-6170 GCA_035486035.1 Gemmatimonadaceae bacterium | reverse complement strand
CCGACCTCTCGCCAGCGCGTCCCCAAAGGTCTCGCCCTGCATGAATTCAATGCGCAGTGGGAATCCCGGCGACCCCACGCGCGGGGCGATCAGCGAGCGGACCGCGTCGAGGTCCTTGCCGGTGACGATGCCCAAGTCGCTGGTGCCGCTGGCGGCACACTCCCGGACGACCCACTCGACCATTGGCACGCCGCCGATCGGCAGCAGCTCGACCTGGCCGATACACGGGATGACCGCGTGACGAACGGTAGCGCGCGGTGTGGCAGCCATTGTCAGAACATCGACATCGCGAGGAACGACTGCAGGGAGTCGTTCGTCGCGCGGAGCCGCTTGGACACGAGGCGCACGACGGCCCATAGCACGGCCACGGCCATGTCCCGATTGCGCTGCAGCAGCAGCTCGAAATCCGACCGCAAGATCGTGAGGCAGGTGGTCTCGCGATTGGCGATCGCATCGGTCGATCGGGGCCCGTGGTCCAACACGGCCATCTCGCCGAACAACGAGCCGGGTTTGAGCACGGCGAGTGCCTCTTCGCCGCTTCCGGGGATCTGGCGCGTGACACGGACCTCGCCGTCGACGATCAGGTAGAGCCGATCGCCGATCTCGCCCTCGCGGAACACATGCTCGCCAGAGACGAACCGTTGCTCGCGACAGATATCGCCGACGAGCGCCAGCTCGTCTTGGTCGAGTCCCGCGAAGATCGCTTGCGCACGGAGCAGCTCGATCGCCGTCGGGGGAGTTGGCACGGGGGTCAAGCTAGGCCAGATCTCGCGCCATGGCAACAAGGGAGTGAGTGCAATAGCTTGCGCCATCATGCGGCGCGAGCCGGTCTTCACTTTGCCGAACCTCGTGTCGATGTCCCGGTTCGCCATGGCCGTCGCGTTTCTCGCCACGCCGATGCCGGACGCCCGGGTTGCGCTCATCGGCGCGGCATCCTTGTCCGATGTCCTTGACGGGTGGATCGCACGGCGCCGACACGAAGTCACGCGGATCGGCGCGATCCTCGATCCCATCGCCGATCGCACATTCATGCTGACGGCCGTCGCGGTGTTTCTCGCGACAGGGCGTATCACGCGGCCGCAATACTTCGTGCTGCTGGCGCGCGATATCCTGACGGCCATCGGCTTCCTCGTCGCAAAAAGCGTGAGTTGGCTGAGGGCCGTCCCGTTTCGCGCGCGATGGGCAGGGAAGCTCGTCACGACGCTGCAACTCCTGGCACTCATCACCGTGCTCGTTGCCCCGCGTGGGGCGCCGTGGATCATTGGAGCGGTGGGTGTCGCGTCAGTCATTGCGATCTCGGACTACACGTTGGCGCTGTGGCACGCACGCGAGCCGGCCTAGCCCTCACGTTGATGTTGGTCGGCGCTCTCCCCGCCGGCGCTCAGGTGTTCCGAGATTCGACGCCGAAGGCGAGAATCGAAGGCCGTCTCGACGCGCTGATCGCGAGTCGAACCGCAACCGAGCTCGGAGCTGGAATTTTCGTGCCGGTCGGCGAGTATGTGCGCGCGGGTCTCGTTGGCGGAGTCGGGCCTATCACAAATCCCGTCCGTGTCACCGGTCGAATCGAAGCCATCGGCCGATTTTTATTGGACCCCTTTTATGAGCACCGATGGGGGCCGTATGTCGCCGCTGGGTTAGGGGTCGCCGACCACCCCTATTTGGTCGCCCTATTGGGAGTCGAGGGGCCGCGGTGGGGCCGAGTCACGCCCGCACTCGAGGCGGGTGTAGGCCACGGGGTCCGTGTGGGTCTGGCCCTGCGGCGTTCACAGACGACCGGCTGGCGCTAAGCCGCCGATGCGCTCTCGGACGGCGTACGCGCAGGTCCGGACTTCGGTGGCTGCACGAACCGCTCGCCGAGGGTCCGGAGTTCCGTGATCTGAGTGGGGGAGAGCTCGTGATACCGATCCGCGAGGTACGCGAACGTTTCGCGGAACCACTCTTCCTGGTGCGCAGGGGCCGCGCCGATCACGCCGCACTGCATTATCTGTTGGAACAGTTCGTCGCGGGCTTCCTCGAACGGACTGGGGGCCGCGATGTCCCGCTGACGTTTCGCCTTCTGCTTCGCCATGTGCTAAGAAATATAAGGTGACGGGTATGTACACTTCTACTACGTCTAGTTCCCCGTCGAGTGTTGTGTCTCGGCTGATCGGCGCCGCGTGCGCGCGCTTGGGTCAAATCGTCCGGCGAGAAAATCCAAAATGATACCGGCCAATTGGTCCGGCGCCTCCTCCGGTACCAATCGCGCAACGCCTGGTATGCGAACGAAGTAGCTCTCGGCGATCCGCGCCGCGAGTCGCGTCGCGACTTCCGGATCCAGCCACCGGTCTTCTTCTCCGCGCACGACGAGCGTCTGCGCGCGGATCGCGCCCAAATCGATCGCGTCCATGTCGGCCTCGTGCACCGCCCGCGCGAGCGCCAGCAGGTGATTCACGCCTTCCTGACCGACGAACGGCGCGAGATACCGCGCCACCAGCCGCGGCGGCATGTGTGCCGGATTGGCGACGCTGCCCTGCAGCAACGGCGTGAGCAAGGGCGCGACACCGAGGATACCGCGCGCGACGCGAAGGACATAGCGCGCGGTATTGCGTTGGAGCGCGCGCATGTCGCCGCTCGGAATCCCGTCCGGTCCCAAGCTATTGACGAGACACAAGTGCGAGACCCGATCGCGCCGCGTCGACGCGAGCCGGAGCGCGACGGCGCCACCCAAGTCCACGCCGACCACCGCGGCGCGTGGGATCCGGAGCGCGGTCAAGGCGCGATCGAGATACTCGGCTTGCGCCATGATGCCAAACTCGGTGTCGAGCGGGCGATCCGACTCGCCGTGCCCGAGCAGGTCGATCGCGACGACCGTATGGCGCTGCTCCGCGATCTCGGGGGCGACCGTGCGCCACAGGAAGCTCGATGTCCCGAACCCGTGCAAGCAGACCACGGGGGTCGCCCCATGGCCATAGCGCTCGACATGTACCGCGCCTGGTCCTACCGGTATACGAAGTAAGTCTGGGTCCATGCGTGACTAGAGGGTCGCCTAACGGTCAATATAGGGGCGCAAAGGATTAGTTTCTTTACAGTGGATATATGAGCATTGTCGCATTCTGGCGGCGCCACCCGCGCCTCATCCGCGCCTGTCTGGTATCGCTGACGTTCGGCGCCTGCTTCGCTGGCGGCTTTGCCTACGCCGCCTGGGAGCTCGTCTGCCGAGATGACCGGTGTCCCTCGGTCGAGGTACTGAAAGGATTTCAGCCGCGGCAAACATCGAAGCTCTTCGCCGCCGACGGCAGTTTCCTGGCCGAGCTGGGTCTCGAGCGCCGGACGCTCCTGCGCCTGAACGAGATTCCAAAGCCGGTACGTGACGCGTTCGTGATCACCGAGGACAAGCGGTTCTACGAGCACGCCGGGATCGACTGGCGCCGGGTGTTCGGCGCGTTCGGGCGCAATATCCTGGCGCGAGGATACGCCCAGGGTTTCTCGACGATCACGATGCAGCTGGCCAGGAACATCTTTCCCGAGACGCTCAGCCGCGAAAAAACGCTGGTTCGCAAGTTGAAAGAGGCAAAAGTTGCGCGGGCCATCGAGGCGCGATACCCGAAAGACACGATCCTCGAGCTGTACCTGAACCAGATCTACCTCGGCAATGGTGCATACGGGGTCGAATCGGCCGCCCAGCGCTACTTCGGGAAATCGGCCCGCGAGCTCAACCTGGCCGAAGCCGCGACCCTCGCGGCCCTTCCGAAAGGGCCCGAGCGCTATAATCCGAAACGATTTCCTGACCGTGCCGTCACACGGCGCAACACGGTCATCGAGCTCATGCGGCGGAGTGGTGACATCACTGACGCCGCCGCCAGCGAAGCCCGAGCCTACCCGCTCCAACTCGCTCGCCGACGCGAATCGGGCGACGTCGCGCCCTACTACGTCGAGTGGGTTCGGGAGCAACTCGACGCCCAGTTCGGGCGCTCGTTATACGAACAGGGGCTCAAGGTCTACACGACGCTCGACCCTGACATGCAATCCGCCGCCGACCGCGCCCTGGAGCAACAACTCCGCGCGATCGAAGGCGGCCGGTACGGCAAATTTCCGCACATTACCTACGAGCAGTACATCGCTCGCAATGCCTCGGGCGAGCAGCAGGATATCGCGAACTCGCCGTATCTCCAGGGTTGTTTTATCGCTCTAGAGCCACGCACCGGCGCTGTCCGTGCGCTGGTGGGCGGGCGTGATTTCGACGACTCGAAGTTCAATCGATGCACCCAAGCACTGCGCCAACCGGGCTCGTCGTTCAAGCCCATCGTGTACGCTGACGCGATACAGAATGGGCGGCCGCCATCGTACATGGTCGACGACTCGCCGTTGTCGATCCCACAATACGACGGCTCGGAGTGGACACCAAAGGACGACGACGGAAAGTTCTTGGGCTTGATGACCATGCGGCGCGGACTCTATTCGTCGCGCAACATGGTCGCGATACGACTGGGCATGGAGTTGGGTCCGGAGAGCGTGATTGACGAAGCCCGGCGATTTGGCATCACCACACCGATTCACCCGTACCCGTCGATCTACATCGGCTCCGAAAGCGTCTACCCGATCGAGCTCGTGTCGTCGTACTCCGCGTTCGCGAACCTGGGCCAGCGCGTCGCGCCCATGGCGATCACCCGAGTCGAGAACGCGCGAGGTCAGGTGCTGTGGGAGCCGTCGGTCGTCACCGTCCCGGTGATGCAGCCGACCGAAGCCTGGCTCATGGTCGACATGATGAAGGACGTCATCCTGCATGGGACCGCCTTTAGCGCCGTGACCGCCGCCGGATTCCACCTGCCGGCCGGTGGCAAAACCGGCACGACGAACGACGGCAACGATGTCTGGTTCGTCGGCTATACCGCCGACCTGCTCGCCGGCGTCTGGATCGGGATGGATCGCCCGACCAAGATCAAGGCGAACGCGCAGGGCGGCATTCTCGCCGCGCCGGCGTGGACCGCGTTCATGAGCGAGGTCTACCGCCGCAAGCCCGCGCCGCCTGACTGGCCGCGCCCTGATGGCCTCGTCTCGAAAGACATCGATCGCACGACGGGCATGCTCAAGAATCAGTATTGCCCCCTCCCGGTCGTCACCACCGAGTGGTACTTGCCGGGCACGGAGCCGATACAGGAGTGCAACGTCCACTCGGCCTCGAATACGTCGGTCGGCGATACGTTGCAGCGCGTGCCCGTCGTCGCACCCGCGCCGCTGGCTACGCCGAGCCGGTCGCCGGCGGACGCCGTGCCGGTGCCTCAGAAGACGCTGCCGCCCAAGCCGTGATGGCATCCTGGCAGCCCTTCGACTGTCACGCGCATACGACGTTCTCTGATGGTGATCTCATCCCGGCTGCGCTGGTCGATCGCGTCAGAGCGCGCGGCGTGCGGCCGAGTGTCTCGGATCACGCGTCCCACGCGGCGCGGACGCTCGACACGCCGGAGCTGCTACGGCTGTATCTGACCACGCTCTCTGAGATCGACGGTCTTGGCCGCAGCGCAGAGTTCGATTGGCATGACTCCCTGTGGCGAGAGCTGCCGGAGGACATCACCAGCCAGTTCACGCATCGCATCGGGTCCCTCCACGCGATTACCCTCGACGATGGCACGTTCATCCATATGTGGCAACGCAATCTGCCCGAGGGACTCACGCCAGATGCGTACATGGATGAGCATGTGGCGGTCCTCGAGCGATTCGCGCGAGAAATGCCCGTTGATATTCTGGCCCACCCAACGCTCTTGCCTCTCCCGTATCGGTCACTCCCGCTCGAAGAGCTGTGGACGGAGCCCCGAGAAGCCCGCGCGGTGCGAGCGTTGGCCAAAGCCGGAATCGCCTTCGAGGTCTCCAATCGCTATAGGCCACATGAGCGATTTGTACGTCGAGCCGTCGCCGAGGGCGCTCGACTCTCGCTCGGCTCCGACGGCCACGCGCCTGATCAACTCGGCGACATCGCCTTCTCCCTGGCCCTGACACGATCGATCGGTGTTCCAGACCAGTCGCTGTACGACCCATCGGTGCACGGCCGCCGGTGATTCGCTACCACGCCCGATGGGTGGTACCAATCACCTCGCCGCCAATCGAAAATGGCACGGTCGTGGTTGATGGCCAGCGCATCGCGTGGGTGGGGCCGAGGCGCGAAGCGCCCGGAGGTGATGATCTCGATCTCGGTG
>DATHNL010000165.1:0-8133 GCA_035486035.1 Gemmatimonadaceae bacterium | reverse complement strand
ATGCTGATGTCGACCGGCAGCGCCTCGGGGTCGGTCAGGTCGACCATTCCTTGCACTTTCATCTTGCCCTGGCTCGTCGCCACCAGCGAATCTATGGTGAGCGAATCGTGCGTCACGCGGATCGCGCCAGCCATATCGGTCAGCCGGATGTTGATCGACGGGAGGAGCAAGGTGCCGCGCGCGAGTGACACGCGGCCGTTCGATATTGGATTGCTCATCGTGCAGCTCACGGTGAGATTCGCCGTCGCGAGACCATGAACGTCCTGAACCGTCGTGACTAGATCGGGGAGGAGCTCGAGCGGCATGCTGTCCGCTTTGAGGGTCAGCGCGATCGGCCCGTCGGATGGGATGCGCGATGTCGTGTCGTGGTCCAGGGCCAGATCGATCGGCAGGTGCCCATCGGCGACCATGAACACCCGGCCCGGTGATGGCCCGATGTTGGTCGCCAGCTCGGCGTGACCTGACAACAGCGTCGTGTCATACTGGAAGCGCGTACGGACATCCGGTACTGGCACGCCGTTGTAGGTGCCATTGATGAATGCCAGGTCGCCGGTCACGCGCGGCGCGTGCGTGGTGCCGCCCGCATCGATCGTGGTCGAAAGATCGCCGCGCATGAGGAGCTTGCTTTCGAACAGTGCGATCAGCTCGCCGACGCTCAGGTGTTGGATCTCGGCATGGGCCGAGAGTGGGCCAGATTTTGGGACGGTCGCGCGAACGGCGATGGTGCCGCCGTAGCGGTTCTTCAAGTTGAAATCGTGGACCGAGACGCCTTGCTCACCCCACTCGATGACGGCCGGTGGCGCCGGGGCGCCTGGCGCGGTCCACGTCGTACTGTCGAACGTGAGTGACATCGCGTCGAATCGGAGTCGCCGTTCCTCCGGGCGGAACGCGAAATCCATGTTCGCGGTGTACTCCTGATCGTGCGTTGGCGGGCCGCCGGGCTGCTCGGGGATTCCGCGTTGGCGTACGAGGAAGAGCACCGAACCTTCGGGCTTGTGATAGACGACGCGGGCGTCGATGCTGTCGAGCTCGAACGTGCCGACGCTCACCGTGTCGAATTGTGCCGCGAGAACGAGCGGCGACGCGATGTTGGGGGCGCCGAGCCAGGCATAATCCGCGCGGAGGCGGCGTATGCTGTTGCCGTGCGCGATGACGTTCGACGCGCCGAGTCGGCCTCGGACGTTGAATTTTTGGATCGAGCCGTCGACTTGACCCGCGGTGTGCATCCAGCCTGACAGCAGGTCGCGACGCATGGCGGCGGTGTCCATGGCAAGCTGTCGCTCTGGCGTCAGCTCGCCGCTCCCCGTATCGCCCTCGGCGCGCGCGTAGGCCTGCGCGAGTCGGCCGGGGCCGGGGCGGAACGAGCCCGTGTCTCCCGGGAGGAAACGTCGCAGGGCGGACAGGGAGTCTAGCGTCATCGCGTACGTCAGATGGCCTGTTGTCTTGGCGCTGACGCCGAGTGTGCCGGTGACATCGGCGGATGCCGCGCGGAGTCTCACGTGCGCCGTGTCGACGCGGGCGACGCCCTTGTCGATCGCGCCGCGCAGGACGAGCGAGTCTACGGTTACGCTATCGATCGCCGAGCCCGTGAGGTTCGCGGCCACCGTTGCTTGCATCGTCGCCGGGTCGGTGCCGCGGCCCTTGACCGCCGCGGTCGCGGTGATTGCCGTCGGTGGTGCCTTTGTCGTTACGGCGTTGGCGTTGAATAGATAGGCTCGGGCGGTGAGGTCGTAGGTGCGTTCTTTCGACGCCATGTCGACGTGGCCATCGACCGCGATCAGGCCCGCGGTGTCCCCCACCGCAATGTCAGTGTCCGCCTTGCTCGGCCCGAGGCTTCCCGGGTAGAGCGAATAGCGCGGCGCCTGCGGCGACCGTGCACTATCTCGGCCCGCCGAGCGTTGCGTCGATGCGAGCCGACCTTCGCGTACCTCGGTCTCGCTGACCTCTCCGTTGGCGACGGCTTGAGCCAGGGTCGTGCCCGGGCTGTGGCGCGCAGAGTCGGCCGCAGCTGTCATGCCGGGTGCGCGCTCGGTGCGAAGCACCGGCGCGGGCAATGTGTCGAGCGGTGGGAGCGGTTGCGTGATCAGCGGCGCGGGCGGCTTGACCGTCGGGCCAGAGGCGACGAGGTGCGAGTGCACGGTGAGGTCACCCATGTCGCCGGTCACACGCGTCGTGCCCGAGACCGACCCTTGCAGCCCGGCGGCCGGCACGAATCGTCCCGCCGTGACGAGCGAGAAGGGATTGAGCGTCGCGTCGATGTCGAGCCACGGATGCGTACGTGGCCGTCCCGCGAACTTCGCGTTCGCCGTGGCGGTCATGTGCGATGTCTGTCCGCGGTCGACGTGCGTGAGGTCGGCGTCGGCGACGATTGCCGTGTTCGTCGCGCCATCGAGGTTCACGTGGCCCGAAATCGCGCCCCCAACCGGCAAGTTCTTCACGAACGTCCGCGCCAGCTCGACCTGCACCCGGTCGAGCGTGAGCGCGAGATGGCGCGCGTGGAGCACCCGGCCGTGGGCCGAGCTGTCCATGCCGATGGTGCCGACGGCGTCCAAGTGGCTGGGGCCGGACTCGGTATCGTCAAACGCGAGATCGGCGTCGAGCTTTGCTTCGCGGACGCTGCCGTCGACGGTGAAGCTCCCGGATGCGATGCCTTGATGTGGCAGATGCGTTCCCGGCACGACTTGCTCGATCAAGTGCGTGCTGACACCGCCGAACACGATGTGGGTGTCATGCACCGCCATCGAGTCACCCATGTGAGCCTGTGCGTGACCGACCGCGTGCGCGGCCCCCGTTCGGATATCCAGGTCGCGCACCGCGTAGTCCTGGGCCTTGCCGCGCCAACGGACGTCAACGCCCGCCGCGAGCGTCCCCTCGGTCGGCAGCGGAGGGTAGGCGAAACGAAGCGCATTCAATGCCACTGGCGCAGCGCGAAGATCAAGCGCGAGGTCGCCGGTCTCGAGGCCGTATCGCGTGTTGATGTCCTGTACGCTCGACCCGGGCATCGCCAACCGCGCGCCGTGCAACCATAGCGAGTCGCTATCGATCTGGATCGTCGCGGCGAGATTGTCGATCCGCGCGAGGGGCGGTTTGAACAACGCCAGGTCGGCATTGAGCGACGCGATCTGCGCCAATTTCGATTTCTGCGCCGGGTCGGCGATGCGGACGAAAGGCATATCGGCGTTGAGCCGATCGACCTCGGTGATCTGTTGATTCCCCACAATGACGAGTCGCGGATTATCGCTCTTGCGTGGTTGCCGAACGATGACGCGGCCGTTCACGATGCGCAGTCCCCGAATCTGGACCCAGTCGCCGAACCCGCGCGTGCTCGTGTCTTTCGGCGTATGTGATGACGGAAAGATTCGGGAGAAGTTCCAGGCACCGTTGGATGCTTGGTCGAGTACGACGACGGGGTCGTCGAGCTCGACGTTCCGCAGCCAGAGTCGCTTTTTGAGCAGGTTGGGGATGCCATAGTGCACCGAGACGCGCCGCGCGCTCACGAAGGGCGCGCCGGTCGAGTCGGTGATGACGAGCGTGTCGATAGTTGCGTGGCTCAGGAGGTCACCGCTCAGGTGCCCGAGCTGCACGCGCCCATGGATCGCTTTGCTCGCGGCATTGAGCGCGATCCGCTTGACCAGATCGCGCCCGAAGTCCGTCTGGGTCGCGATCATCGCTGCCGCAACGGCGGCCGAGAGCAGCAGCGCGACAGCGATGAGACCCCAGCGGAGCACGCGCATCAGAATGCCTGCCCGATCGAAAGGTGCAGGGTCACGCGATTGAAGAACCCGTTGAACCCGGCTTCGGTAAGCGCTGGCGCATAGGTCCGGCGACCGCCAACCTCGACCAGGTGCGCGGTCGGCCCGACGCCGGTTTGCGTCAGGACCACGAGCTCCTCGGTGGTGATCGGATCGAGTCCCAGGTCGATGCGAATCGCGCCGACCGATGAATAGTAGCGAACGCCGATGCCGGGCGTGACCGCACCCGACGCGTGTATGGGCTCGAGCTGGTTGCCGGTACCGGCGCCGACAAGGGCCCCATCGACGAATGTCGCGGCGCCGAGCGCGCCGACGAGCGGAAACCGGTACTCGACGCTCCCCTCGATGATCTGGTTGCCGCCAAGCGGCCGGACCGTGAACTCCTGGTCACTCAAGACCGCGTTGCCGTGTTTACCGTTCGCTTCCGGGAAGGGTATCGGCGCGGGATTGAGCGGGCACTTCGTGATGTCCCCGTTGAACGCCGACGGGGCGCAGAAGACGAAGAGCTTCGTGATGTGTGGGCTGAACTGCACCGTCTTGTAGCGCAGGGAATCCGGCGGGATGGTCAGGACGCGCGGCCCGAGCAGGTTCTCGCCGAATCCGCGCACGGAGTTCGCGCCGCCCGCGTAGAAACGCACGCGCGGATTGAGGAGCTCGGCGTTACTGTCCTCGCCGAGGGCTTTGCCCGTCGTGCTCTGCGGCCGCACCCATCCGGCGTGGGCGCGGAGCGCCAGCACGGCGTGATGGAATCCGAGGGCGTGATACCACGCCGCGTCGAGGGCCGCCCGGTTGTACTGCCAGTCGGACCCGGTGAACGACGAGGCGTTCTGGAGCTCGGTCTTGATGATGAAGCCGCCAGTTGGATATCCGGTCGGATAGAACTGGTTGTTCGAGTGATCGACGTTCAGGCCGAGGGTGAGCGGCGACAGCTTTTGCCATCGCTCGTTGAACGTCGCGAGCGTGGGTGCGTCGCAGATACCGAAGTTGACGCAGAAGTACACCTGATCCGCGTCCGTGCGCGTCTCCTCGAACTGATAGCGGAGGCTGAGATCGCCGCGGTCCAGCACGTGGCGCGTGAAGGTCGCGTTCCCGCCGTAGCCGTAGTCCACGTACACCCCCGGCGCGCTCCGGCGGTGCGCGAACACGCCGGCGCCCAGGGAATTGTCGGTCGTGAGAAACCACGGCTGCACGAGATCGACGCCGATCTGCCACGTCGGCTGGAGGTACGGCCTGGTGTCGAGCCCGAAGTTGCCGGCGCCCGACTGGCGGATGACGTCGGTGAAGAAGAGCTGGCCATTGAGTGCCGGGGCGAACAGGTTGGCGAGCCCGCCCGAGACGATGAGCTGTCGTCCGCCGCCCAGAAAATTGTAGATCGTGAGACGGCCGGAGACCTGCACGAATTCGACGGTGTTGAATCCAAACTGCCCCTGGAAATCGTGCAGCGGCGCTTCGGTGACCTCGATCTGCACGTCGCGGACGCTGTCCCGGCCGGGTATCGTGTCTTTGGGCGCCGTGATCACGGCTTTTCGGAACATGCCGGACTGGTACAGGGTGCGCTGATTGGTCGAGCTTTGGCCGCGCTTGTAGACCTGGCCCTCGTGGAATCCGAGGGATCGGCGGATGACCGATTCCGAGACTTTCTTATTGCCGGCAATCGCGATGGCGCCCACCGTATTGATCCGGCCCTCGACGACTTTCATGCGCAGCGCGACGCGGGGCTTGCCACTGTCGCCCGGCGTAAACACGGTCGACGTGTCCACGCGCGCGTCCGCGTATCCGCGTTGCCAGAGCGCGCTTTGGATGTTGTTGATCGCCGAATCGAGCTGGAAGAGATCGAACGGCTGGCCGACGTGGAGCGGGACGACGTCGGGGCCAAGCTCCTTTTTCGATAACAGGCGCGGTGGCGTGTCGATCGCAACCGCCGTGAGAATCGTGGGTGGGCCCTCGATCACCTTGAACGTGACCGCGACGGTGAGACCCGCCGGCGGCGTCAGAACGGTGTCGACGATCGCGTCGTGATAGCCGTGGCGATACAGGAAGATCAGCGTACGGAGCACATCGCGCTTGAGCTCGGTCCGGTCCAGATAGTCGTGCTCGTAAAACAGCGGCGTCTTCCAGACCAGGCAGAACGGGTCGAGCAGCAGATTCTTGCAGTGCGATGCGTGCGTAACGAGGCCGTCGGCGAGCGCGCCGGCATCGAGGTGATTGATCCCAACAATTTTGACGCTGGTGACTTCCGGGCGATCACGACGCGTGAGCGTCCGCGGCGGCTGCGCGGCCGCCGCGGTGCCCAACACCAACGCAAACACCACGCCCCTGACACGGATCACGCCGGCAAATTAGCAAGGCGTGGGCCGGTCCCGCCGCTAGGCTATAGTCCCGTCAACAACGAGTCGTTATTTGTCGTCGCGGCGATCCGCTTGATCAGCCATTCCATGGCCGACTGGGGGGGCATCTGCTGGAGCCCACGCCGCAGCGTATAAACGCTGTCCAGCTGATCGGGCCGGAAAAGCTTTTCCTCGCGCCGGGTCCCGCTGGTCGCGATGTCGAAGGCCGGGAAAATGCGCTTCTCGGATAACGACCGGTCCAGCTTGATCTCCGAGTTGCCGGTGCCCTTGAACTCTTCGAAGATCACGTCGTCCATCCGCGAGCCGGTCTCGACGAGCGCGGTCGCGATAATCGTGAGCGACCCGCCGCCGACGTTCGCCGCCACTGCTCGGGCCGAGCCGAAGAAGGCCTTGGGTTTCGCCATGGCGGTCGCGTCGAGACCACCCGACAGGGTTCGTCCAGTTCCCCGCTCGACGGTGTTATGGGCCCGGGCCAGTCGTGTAATCGAGTCCAGCACGATCACGACATCCTTGCCCATCTCGACGAGCCGCCGGGCCCTTTCCAGGACCATATCAGCGACATCAACGTGCCGCTCGGCGGGCATGTCGAAGCTCGACGCCACGACTTCACCGTAGCCCCACGTGATCATCTCGCTCACTTCCTCGGGCCGCTCGTCGACGAGCAGCACGAGCAGCACGGCGTTCGGATGATTGAGCGCCACGCCCTCGGTGACCGCCTGGAGGAGCATAGTCTTGCCGGCTCGCGCCGGAGCGACGATCAACGCGCGTTGGCCATAGCCGACTGGCGCGATGAGGTCGAGTGCTCGCCGCGTGAGCTCCGGTCCGCCCTTGGCCGGCCGGCCGGTCTCGAGAAACATCTTGCGGTCCGGATACTCGGCCGTGAGCGAGCTGAAATCCGGCCGCCGCAGCATCAACGCGGGATCGGAATCGTTGATGCGGGTTGCTTCGACCAGGGTCACGCGACCGCGTTGATCGCGGCCAACCGTACCGACCACTGCGTCGCCGCGCCGAAGCGCATACTGCCGCACCAAGTGCGTCGGCACGAACGCATCCCCGGCCTCGGCCAGATAGCTATTCGCCGCGCGCCGTATATAGCCGCCATCGCGCGAGGAATCGAACCAGCCCACGGTCTCGCCGTCAGGCGTGATCGGCACCGGCGGACCCTGCGGAACGACATGCTCTCTCCGCGGACCGCGATTGCGCCGGCCGCGTCCGCCACCTTGGTGCTGCTGCTGCCGGCGGCCGTTCTGCTGGTGATTGTTGTGCTGTTGGTTGCGCTGGGGGCGACCTTGGTAGCCACCGTCAGGCCGGCCCTGCGAGGGCTCGGAAGTAGAGGGTCCGGGAGCGGGGCCCGCCTCGGCGGGCTCGGACACGAATCCTGTCGCGTCATCGGCGGCCTCTCGCGGCGCCGGAGGGGGTTCGTTCCCGCCCGCGGGCGGTTCGGAGTCGGGTGGTTGGCTCACACCCGTTGCAGCAACTGTCTCGGGGCTCGTCCCTTCATCGGGAGCGTCACGATAGGGATTGGGTTCGCCCTCTTGTTGCTGACGGCCGTATGGGCGAGGCCCACGGCCGCGACGATGGGGACGTCGGCGTTCGTTCATGCACCTGTCTTGGTATGTGGTCGTGCGAGTACCGCGCAGCAAAATGCGCTACTGATTTCCTCGGAGCGCGGATCGTTCACGCGCGATATGGAGCTTGGAGCGGGGTGATTCGGTATCCTCGAATCTTACCCCCATCTAAGATACGAGTATCGCCGGTCGCCCGTAAAATCGCAAGGGTAGCACGTGCACCCCTGCTATTTTTCGCGCGTGTCCGAAGCTACCCCCAGCGTCGCGGCAGCCGTGTCCGCCTACCGCCGCCACGCGAATGTCGCCGCACTCCACGAGCAACTGGCCATTGCGGCCGAAGCGGCCTCCGTCGATGAGCTCATCGCCGCCGCCGAGCCATTTCGTGACATCCCGGAGGTAACGGGTCCCCTCTACGAGCGAGTCGTTGCCGCTCAACCCAATAATGCGCGCGCGCTGATCATTCTG
>DATHNL010000164.1:0-15155 GCA_035486035.1 Gemmatimonadaceae bacterium | reverse complement strand
GGCAAGGCACGCGCGACGATGGTAAAGCTCTGAGTCAGGAGCGGCGCGTGGGGCCGAACACGCGCGGACACCTGGCCCATGCGCCACCACAGTTGTTGCAGCCCGCTCAGCCGCGTCCGCGAATAGGGGGCGGCCCACCGGGAAACGATTTGAAATCCTGCTCGCTCCAGCGGACGCGCGATGGACCGCGGTGTAAACCCCCAAAGGTGCTCCACCGGCAGCGCGCTGCGTCCGATCTCGCGCGCCGGCGCTACCCGCGCGTGCTCCGCGTTGCGGAGGCGAAGCAGCAGGTATCCGCCCGGGCGGAGCAACCGCCGCATGCCACGGAGCTCCTGCACCGGGTCCGCCGTGTAATAGAGTGCGTCGAACGAGGTCACGCAGTCGACCACCGGGAGCGGCGGCTCGAGGCTCGCGACCGTCCCCTCGCGCAGTCGCACGCCGAGCTCGGCCCGTCCGCGGCGGATGGCGCTCGGACTCACGTCGCACCCTTCGGCGTCGAGGCCCGCCGCGAGCGCCGCGGCCACGAAATGTCCGTAGGCCGTACCGACGTCGAAGACGCTGCGGGCGCCGATGCCGCGCAGGATGCGAATCGCGTCGTCGAAGATCGGTTCGCGCCGACGGCCCCACCGTTCGATGTCGGCGTGGTCGAAGTACGAGGTATCGAACACCCGGCGCATGGCCTCGGGTGAGAGGCGCGGCGACACGAACAGCGTGCCACACGACCGGCACCGGCGGAGCCCCAGGAGATTCCAGAAGATGAACCGGACCAACGCCTCGCTGTCGGCCGACCCGCAGCAGCACGCCGCGACCCGTTCGACCGCCATGAACTTGAAGTCGCCGGCGAGCGCGGCCCCGAGCCAGACATCGGGGTCATCGATCGTGTCACCGTGGCGGCGCAGCGCGTCGAGCTGGGCATCGACTTTGGCATCGCCATAGCGGGCACGGTAGTCGGCTCTCACGCTACAGATTTATGACGACGAGCTCGTACGGCGCCAGAGGCGACGGCAGGGGACGTGGGCGCGGCCGCCGACGAAGCGGGAATGGAAGACTGGCCAGCGCGGCCTGAACGCGATGGCGGCCACCACGGAAGTCGGACTCCGGATCGATGCCGGTCAGCACGCGATACACGGTATCGGCCCACGCCAGAATGCGCGGGGTGACGCAAATCACGCGACCCCCGGCTCGGGTCACGCGGCGTGCCTCGATGAGGCATGACCGTGGGTCGTCCATGAACTCGAGCGCGCTCACGATCACGACGGCGTCGAACGAGGCGTCGCGGAACGGGAGCACCATGCCGCTCGCGCGCGCGGCCGAGAGATCGATGTCGCTCTCGCCCAGCCGGTCACGGACGACCCGGCCGTGCGCGTGAATGTCGATGCCGTAGAGCGCCCGCGCGTGTCGCGCGAGCGTGTACATGAACACGCCGCTGCCGTAGCCGATTTCCAACAGGGCATCGACCGGCCGGCGCGGCAACGCGGCCTCGACCCATCGGAGCCGTTCCCGCAGCACCCACCCCATGCCGCCCTGATAGTAGTGGTCGACGAAATCGACCTCGCTCGTTCGCCGCAGATGGCCGCGCGCCGGCAGCTCGATGCTTTTCGGGATCGAGACTGCTCGCTCGGCCACCTCGGAGACGCGACGAGGCTCGCGCTCCGGCGGCGACGCCGGAACGTCTGGCTGTGGATCGATGGGCATTGGGTTCTATGATCAATAGCAAACCCGAGGCCCAAGTGTTGGGTGATTGCGTCCCTCGTTACGCGACTGGCGTCAATTCACAACACTCTCTGCAAGAGCGCGCCAATCGCCCAGAGAATTGCCCACGCGACGATCGGCGAGATGTCGAACATGCCGACGTTCGGGAGTCGTTTCCGGAGTGGACGCACGAGCCACTCGGTGACGGTGAACGACCATCGCACCCATCGCGAATACGGCGAAATCCTGACCCAGGAGGTGATCACGCGGACAATGAGCGCGAGCTGCAGGAACCCAATCGTCCAGCCGAGCACCACTGAGATGAGCGCCCGAGGCCCAAACGCAGCAGCCCTGAGGATAAGGATGATGTTGTCGCGCACCACGCCCAACAGACTCAATACGATGATGCCCGCGATGATGACCGCCAGCAGCGCCCAGAGCGGCGCGGAGCTCGGCACGCCGCCGGAGCGCACGACGGCGTGTTCCACAGGCGCAATCGCCGGATCCACGGTCTTCCGGAAGAATCGAGCGGCGCTGCCGAATGGACTGAGTCGGCGTGTTCGCACCAGCCAATCGCCGGCGCAGACTATACCAGTCAGCCCCGCGGCGCCGAGGAAGACCTAGCGTAGGACGCCTATGACGGCATCCAGTCCAATGACAATCGTGTTTTGGTCCATATGAAACCGAGCAACAGGCCGATCGCGCCCGCGATCCAGACGTGAGGCGGCGCCGGCCGCGAGCCGACGCCCATAGGGATGATAGCGAGCGAAACGATCAGTGTAACGCCACTCACCCCGAGCCCGAACCACCGCCCGGAGCTTCGGCCCAACCAGTATCCAAGTGGGAGCAGCCACAGCATCGTCCAGAGCGCCGTCAGATACGGCCCGTACCGCGCTTGTTTCCCGTAATTGTCGGAGATGAGGAGACGCCATCCTTGCCAGGCGCCGGCGTCGGGACGCGCCGACGCGGTCTTGCCGGCGCGCTGCGCGGCCAGCAGCAGCCCGACGCGATCGACGGTCGCCGCGATTCGGATGGTATCGCCGGGCGCCGAGGTCGAGTCGCACGGGATGGCGCCGTGCAACCGATGGGCAGGGGAGTGGAACTTGAGATTATCGAGGTGCGTGCGGACCCCGAAGATGAGATCCTGGCCCGCGCACGCGATCATGAAGATTTCTTGACGGTGCCCGTCGAATACGCCGACGATTGGCGCGAGCCGGCTCCCTTCGTTCGGCGCGGGGATGGTCGTGATGTCGACGCGCGCACGGCCCTGCCGGAAGGCGTCGCGCATGGCCGCGCTGGCCGAGTCCGACAAGCGGCCATTGCGGAAGGGTTGGCCATTGTAGGTCGCCGAGAGGATTTGGCCCGTGTATCTGCCGAACTTCGGCAGGTCGGCCGCGACTTGCTCCCAGTACTGGGTTCGAGGGAGCGATGGTCCCATTGACCACGGCATGAGGATCGCGAGCCCGAGCCAAGCTCCGGCGGCACCAAGGGCAAGGCGTCGACTGTTCCGGGGATCAGGCGTAAAGACGAGACGCATGTGATCAGCGAGCCAGACACCAGCGATTCCCCCCAGCGGATTCGCAATGATGTCATTCAGACCGGACTCGCGTCCCGAAATGACGAAATCCTGAAGGGTCTCGATCGTCCCTGCGAGAAGAAATCCGAAGAGATAGATCGGCCAGCGCCGAAGACCCGCCATGCGCAGTCCCCAACCCAAGGGAACGAAGAGCGCGATGTTGAGCAGAAAATCGGCGGCGCCGAACGAGCCGCAGAAGACGCACCAATGGAAACCCGACGGCAGCGGACCGCCGAGCGGCTTCAATGTCAATCGGGCTATGAGTGCCAACGCGCACAGACTCGTGGCGAACCCGAGTGCCTTCTGTTGCGCCCGCGCTACACTGACCATCGTAGTTGTGGGTTAACAGAGGCTCATGAATGGCACTCTAACTGCGAATTGAGCCCTGACCGACGAATGCTAAACTCGAGTACACCCGCGATAAAGCACTTCTTCACGGTTGACGTGGAAGATTACTTCCAGGTCAGCGCGTTCGAGGGCGTGGTGTCTCGCGACCAATGGCCTCGCTTCCCGAGCCGCATCGAAGCGGCGGTCGACCGGCTGCTCGGTCTCACCGCTCGCCACGGCATTCGCGGGACGTTCTTCTCGCTGGGCTGGATCGCCAAGCATCACCCGAACGTGATCCGTCGCATCGCGGCCGAGGGACATGAGATCGCTTCGCATGGGTGGTGGCACCAGAAGGTGACCACGCTGACCCCGCTACAATTCCGCGAGGACGTCAGATCCGCCAAGCGCGATATCGAGGACTGCTGTGGCCAGGCGGTCATCGGCTATCGGGCTCCCAGCTTCTCGATCGTCCCCGGACGCGAATGGGCGTTCGACGTCCTGATTGAAGAAGGCTATGAGTACGACTCGAGCCTGTTTCCCGTGAACCGCAACGACTACGGCTATCCGACCGCGCCTCCGATCGCGCATTTCCTGGAGCGCGCCGCTGGCCGGCTCTGTGAATTTCCGTTGGCCACGACCGTGTGGAATGGCGTCCGCATTCCGGCCGCTGGCGGCGGCTACTTCCGCCATTTCCCCTATCACATCATTCGTCGCGCATTCCAGGAGCATACGGACGACGGGATTCCGGCCGTCTTCTATATCCATCCGTGGGAGATCGATCCGGAGCAGCCGCGCTTGCCGGTCTCGTTGCTCACCCGCGTCCGTCACTATCGCGGGCTTCGCAATACCGAGGAACGCCTTGAGCGATTGCTCGGCGAGTTCCGGTTCACGTCTCTCAGCGACGGGATGCGCCAGGCTCAGTTGCAAGAAAGCGCGTGATACGAGTCGAACGCTTCGCGGGGCAGCCGGACGAGTGGGATCAGTTCGTCCGGAGCGCTGCTGGTTGGACGCACTTCCATCTATACGGTTGGCGGAGCGTGATGGAGCGCGTCTTTCATCACGGGTGTCTCTACCTCGCCGCCCGCGACGGTAACGCGCTGGTTGGCGTCCTTCCGCTCGTTCGAGTGAAGAGCACGCTCTTCGGCCACTATCTGGTGTCAATGCCGTTCGTGAACTACGGCGGACCGCTGGGCTCGGACGAGGCCATTATTCGGTTGACCGAAGCCGCGGAAAACCAGGCGCGGCAAGACAAAGTCAAACTGCTCGAGTTGCGCAGCCGCCGCCAACTTCCGATAGGGCTCCCGGTCTCGACCCGAAAGATCACCGTTGTGCTCGACCTGCCGAGCGACCCTGATCGCCTCATGAAGCAGCTCGACGCGAAGGTTCGCAGTCAGGTGCGTCGACCGCAAAAAGATGGTGTGACCGTTCGTTTCGGTCGCGACCAGCTCGACCCGTTCTTCTCGGTATTCGCGCACCACATGCGCGACCTCGGCACGCCGACGCAGTCTCAGCGCTTGTTCGAGGTCATCGCCGAGACCTTCCCCGACGACGTCTGGTTCGGCTGCGCGTACCTCGGTGAAGAGGCGATCGCTGGCGGCTGTGGGTTTCGCTGGGGAAACGAGTTCGAGATGACCTGGGCCTCGGCGCTCAACGCCCACAAGAAGCTCTCGGCGAACATGCTCTTGTATTGGTCGTTCATGGAGCGCGCCATGAACGTCGGCTGCACTGTCTTCAACTTCGGCCGCTGCTCGCCCGACGGTGGCACGCACCGCTTCAAGAAGCAATGGGGCTCGCGCGACGAGCAGCTCTATTGGTATGACTGGTCGGCCGCGGCTGGTACCAAGACGCCATCGCCCGACGATGGCGCCTACTCCTGGGGGCCGCGTCTCTGGCAGCGCCTGCCCGTGCCGCTCGCGACCGCCCTCGGCCCGAACATCGTCAAGTACATCCCCTGAGGTAGATTTTTCAGGGTGCTCGGTCGCTGGCAGCCGCCCGTACTCTCCCCAGTCGCGCCAGCGACTTTGCTGCGCGCCCTACCCGCCATTCTGACGCGAAGCGGGGACGCCTTCGACCGCCTCCATCGCATCATCCGCACACGATTCTCGGCGGATCACGTCGCGCTCACCGACAGCGGCACGTCTGCGCTCGTGCTCGCGTTCCGCTACGCGCTCCCTGCCCGTGGCACGGTCGCGCTCCCGGCTTATGCGTGCGTCGATCTACTTGCGGCCGCGGCATTCGCGGGGCTCCGCGTGCGCCTCTACGACGTCGACCCGGCAACACTGAGCCCTGACCTCGACAGCGTTCGTGCCACACTCGGCCGTGGCGCCGACGGGATCGTCGTCGCGCACTTGTATGGTTTCCCAGCCGACGTCCCGGCCGTCGCATCGCTGGCCGCCGAGTACGGCACGGTAGTCATCGAGGACGCCGCGCAGCATGCCGCCGGCACCCTTCGCGGTAAGCCGCTCGGCGCGTTTGGTCCGTTCGTCGTGCTGAGCTTCGGCAGAGGCAAGGGAACAACGGGCGGAAGCGGCGGAGCGCTCTTGTCCCGCGATCCATTCCCGGAGTGGCAGCCGCCCGCGGCAGCCACAGGTTGGCGCGACTGGTTCGTCACCGCGGCGCAGCTGGCGATAGGACGGCCATCCCTCTACGCCATTCCCGCGAGCATGCCCGGCCTGCGCCTCGGCGAGACCATCTATAAAGAGGCGCACGAGCCCCGATCGATCTCCTACGCTGCCGCGGCTCTGGCCGCCGATGCACTCGCGGTTGCCGACGGCGAGGCGGTGCGTCGCACGTGGTATGCGCGGAGGATCATCGATTTGCTCAGTGGCACCCCAGGGCTCGACATCGTCCAACCAGTCAGTGGCGGGACGAGCGGCTACCTCAGGCTTCCGGTGCTCGACAGCGTGGGTAGGCACGCGGCACCGAGGCTGGGCGTCGTGCGAAGCTACCCGCGCCCACTCGGAGAAGAGTCGGCGGCCTCGGGTCTGCTCGCGCCAGGAGAACCGGCAACACCGCGTGCGCGCGGGGTCTGCGCGTCGCTGTTCACTCTCCCGACACACGCCAGAATCGACGAGGCAGATCGCGAACAGCTCTCTCTCTGGGCTCGCACCGACCGGTCACCCTGACCGCGCGATTTTCAGCGAGCTCGACCGTTAATCGAACCATCGCGTGGCCAACTCAAGTTCCGGGTCAGGCTGACCGATACGAGACTGGCATAGTTTCAGCTCGACGATTAACCTGCGGGACGTAAGCGCAAGTGCCCCCCTCGGGGCGTTGCGACAATGGCAAAGCCGTGGGAAACCCGGCGACGCAAAGCTCAGGAGGCTAAGGCGCTCTCTCCACGAGACGCTAAGCCAGTCCGGCCGCCGAACAGACGCTGGAGGGGGCATGCGTTACCGGATCCCGGTAGTCGCGCTGGCCGCCGTCGCCTTTTTCGGTTACGGCTGTGTGCAGGGTAAAGTGCTCGACGACCCTGCCAACGCTCGAACTACTCAAGACACCAGCACGACAATCAGTCTGCTGACCATCTCCCCCACGTCCTTCAGTGGAACCGTGGGTCAGAGCAAGCAGCTGACGGCTACCGCGACCAATCAGAACGGCCAGCCGATCACCGGCGCGACGTTCACTTGGGCCTCGTCCAATACGCAAGTCGCGAGCGTCGATACCTCAGGTAACGTCACGCTCGTCGGCGTGGGCAGCGCAAATATCAGCGCGTCCTCCGGCGGGCTCACGACTTCTATTCCGGCAACCGCGACCGCGGCCAGCATCCATGTCGCGACCGTCAGTGTCAACCCATCGACCGTTACGCTGAACCCCGGAAACACGGCGCAATTGACGGCCGTGGCCATGGATTCGCTCGGCAACGTGCTCGCCAATCAGACGGTGACTTGGTCATCGTCCAACACAAGCGTGGCGACGGTATCAGCCACTGGCTTGCTGTCGGCGGTAACGGTCGGCTCGGCTGTCATCTCGGCCACGGCTGGTGGGAAGAGCGGGTTCGCGAACGTCGCTGTCGTCGCGGCCTCTCCGGCGTCAGTCGCATCCGTGACGGTGTCGCCAGCAACCGCGAGCATCACCGCCGGCAAGACGGTGCAGCTCACGGCCACGCTGAAAGACTCAGTCGGCAACGTCCTGGGTGGTCGCACGGTGACGTGGAGCTCCAGCAATCCGAGCGTCGCGACGGTCTCGTCGAACGGCGTGGTGACTGGTGTTGCTGCCGGCACCGCGACGATCTCGGCCGCGAGCGGTGGCCAACAGGGCTCAGCCCAAATCACCGTCAATGCGGTTGTCGTGAGCTCAGTCCAGGTGTCGCCAGGGTGGGCTAACCTGAGTGCTCGCCAGACACTTCAGCTGACGGCCACTCCGCTTGACGCGAACGGGAACCCGATGGGCGGTGTGACGATTGCCTGGCTCTCGAACGCCCCGTCCCTCGCCTCCGTCTCGTCGTCCGGCCTCGTCACGGTCTTGAGCACCACCGGTACCGGCAGCGTGCAAATCTATGCGACCGCCGGCGGACAGACGGGCCACTCCACCATCACCTTCATCGCGGCGCCAGTCGCGACAGTCACGCTGTCGTCGACGACCGTCACACTGAATGCCGGTCAGACCTCGCAGCTCACCGCGACGGCGAAAGACCAGTATGGCGATGTGATCACCACCGACGCGGCGACCTGGAGCAGCTCGAACACCAGCGTCGCGACGGTCTCGTCGAGCGGTCTCGTGACGGCGGTAGGCTCAGGATCGGCGACGATCACGGTCACGATCGGCGGTGTGCAGGCGACCGCCAGCGTCACCGTCGCACAAGCGGCTGTCGCGTCAGTGACAGTGTCTCCGACTTCGCTGTCGCTCACCGCGGGACAGAGCTCTGGCCTCACCGCAACCGCCAAGGACGGCAGCGGGAACGTGCTCACCGGTTACCCGGCGACGTGGACGAGCTCGAACACGAGCGCGGCCACGGTGTCGACCTCAGGGGTCGTGACTGGTGTCGCGGCCGGTACGGCGACCATCACAGTCACCATCGGCGGCAAGAGCGCCACAGCGTCCGTCACGGTCACGGCGCCCACGCAGACCGTCAGCACGGTCAGCGTGTCTCCGGCGACGACGAGCATTCAGGTTGGCAATCAGGTGCAGTTGACGGCGACCGACAAAACGTCGAGCGGTGGAGTCGTCACGGGGCAGAGTGTCTCGTGGTCCTCATCGAATACCGCCGCCGCAACCGTGTCGTCGGGCGGTATCATTACCGCGGTCGCGGTCGGCTCGGCGACGATCACCGCAACGAGCGATGGTGTCAAAGGCACAGCGTCCGTGACGGTGACGGCTGCTAGCAGCGGGTCGTATCACGAGCCGGCCGGCATGACGATGCAGATCAACACGGGCCCCATGACGACTGCGCCGGCGAACAACGGCAGCGTCTCGCAGTGGACGGAGGGAACGGCGACGTTCACGAACTTCTCGCCGGTCTCGCCGATCGCGGTCGGCTCGCTGTTCGCCGATGCCGCGGCAAACATCACGTCAATACCGGGTGAGTCTGGGCTGCGGGTGAACTACCCGACGGACCTCGCCGGCGGCTACTCACCCGTCCGCTGGGGAACGTCGATTCCAGGCGTGGGCACGGGGTATCTCTACATCCGGTTCAAGATCCGTCTCTCTCCGAACTGGACGTTGAGCCAAGCGCTCGGTATCAAGGTCATGGAACCGCGGACATCGAGCGGCGTCGAGAATCACGTGATCTCGCTGACGGCCGCCGATGGAACGAAGACCGGATCTGACATGTGGGTCCAGTGGTTGCTCCAAGGCGGCAGCAACGTCGATCTGCCCGGCGCACCCCAAGGGTTCACCGCGCCGCGCGCGGACTACCTCTCGAGCCTGGCGAACCTCGGCGGCTCGGCGTTGGGCTCGTGGCACACGGTCGAGGTGTACTGCGTGCCAGAGTCACCAGCCGGAGCACGGAATGGTCAGCTCACGTGGTGGGTCGATGGCACGATGGTGTGGACCTCGGTCGGTGTGACGCCGGGAACCGGCGGTCTGCCAAGCGCCGGCATCGCGTACTGGTCAGCTGGCGAGACACAAGGATGGAACTACTTGCTGTTCGATCCGACATACGGTGGTGACTCGGACACCGACCATCCGCCGTATCTGATCTACTGGGATCTGGATCAGCTGTATGTGAGCACGAAATAATAATCGAGTGTCGTTATGACCCGGGTCGCGCATACGCGCGGCCCGGGTTTCTTTTTTATAAAAATTGCGCGACGGCCTTGCATCGTCATGTCGCGTCGCCCATCGTACACGCACAATCGTAGTCGCGCAGGCTGAGGCCGTTGGCCTGAGGCCCGCGATAATGGCAAACCCGTCGAAAGGCGGGGACGCAAAGCTCCTGGAGGCTACAGTGCTCGATCTCTGATCGAGCGCCACGCCAGTCCGGCTACCGAACGGACAACTTCAGAGGTCACAGTCATGCGTCCAACGTATGGCAGGGCGGTCGCGCGCGTGCGACCCCCGCATCCCCGTACTGGTTTTCCCGTGCTCGCCTTTGCCGCCGCTGTTCTGCTTTCGGCTTGTGGCGATTCTACGACGGCGCCGAACGCGACGACCGCGAAGCTGCGCGAAGCGAAAGCATTCGAGGTCAACGGCGTCACCTATCCTGCCGTCTCGATCCAGGGCGCCAGCGCGACATTGGCGGTCGGCGGTCACGAGTCACTCAAAGCACAACTGGCGACACCCACGGCGACGTGGATGGGACAGTACATGACGTGGACGTCATCGAACTCCGCTGTCGTGTCGGTGGCCACCCAGAGCTGGGGTGGGAGCGGGGGCGACGTTGGCTACCTGACCGGAGTCGCCAATGGAACGGCGACGATCACCGCCACCACGGAGAGCGGGACCGCCGCCAGCTACGCGATCACGGTAGGCAATAACGCCGAGGTCAGCGCCGGCAACGGGCCCTGGCACGAGCCGGCGGGAATGGCGGCGCAAATCAACACGGGCTCGATGACGACGGCGCCCGCGAACAACGGCAGCGTCACGCAGTGGAAAGAGGGGACCGCGACGTTCTCGAATTTCTCGCCGGTCACGCCGATCGCGGTGGGCTCGCTGTTCGCCGACGCCGCGGCGAACATCACGGCGGTTCCGGGTGAGCCCGGGCTGCGGGTGCTCTACCCGTCGACATTGGCCGGCGGCTACTCCCCGGTCCGCTTCGGGACCCCGATCGCCAACGCAGGCACGGGATATCTCTACATCCGTTGGAAGTTCCGCCTGTCGACGAACTGGACGCTGAGTCAGGCGCTCGGCATCAAGGTGATGGAGCCGCGCACCGGCGGCCAAAACGACGTGGTCAGCTTGACCGCGTCGGACGGGTCAAAGGATGGAGCGGACATGTGGCCGCAGTTCCTGCTGCAAGGCACGTCCTACGCCGACCTGCCCAGTGCGCCACAAGGCTACACGGCGTCGCGGTCCACATACCTCTCGACCACCGCGAACGTTGGTGGGTCCGCGCGCGGATCGTGGCATACGATGGAGTTGTACATCCAACCGGAGACATCCGGCGGGCACAACGGACAGTTCACGTGGTGGGTCGATGGCACGATGGTGTGGACGTCGGTCGGTCACGCGGCGGGAAGCGGTGGCGTTCCATCGGGCGGGATCGCGTACTGGGCGGGCGCCGTGCCATCGGGCTGGAACTACCTGATGTTCGATCCGACGTACGGTGGCGACGCGGCAACCGACCATCCGCCGGATACGATCTACTGGGACATCGACGAGCTCTATGTGAGCACGAAGTAGCATCGACACGACGTTGACATGAGAACCCGGGCGGGCTTAGCCTCCTGCCAATGGAGCTCGCCCGGGCGATCAACATAGGTACACGCGCCCTGCGCGATCCGCGCCGGGCCTGGTCGGCCGGGATCGCGTCACTGCGCGGGTGGTGGTACAAGATCAGTCTCCCGGCGCGCGGCATTCGCTTCTCGGCGGGCAAGGCGTTTCGCGTCGCGGGCCGTCTCATCGTTCGCGGCCCAGGCGAAGTGCGATTCGGCGACCGCGTGCGCGTGAACATGACAGTCACGCCATGGACGCACGCGCGAGACGCGCGGATCGAAGTCGGCGACGACACATTCCTCAACGGCACGCGATTCGGTTGTGCCGAATCGATTCGCATCGGCCGGAGCTGCATCCTCGCCGACGCGTCCATCCTCGACACGAACTTTCACAGCACGCGCGCCGATCGACACGATCCCGCGGCGCCCGTCCGCGTCGCGCCGGTGGTGCTCGCCGACAATGTCTGGGTCGCGGCGTCCGCCGGAATCCTCCCCGGGACACACGTCGGCGAGAACTCGGTCGTGAGCTTCGGCGCCGTCGTGAGCGGCACCTTCCCCGCGGATGTGATCATCGCCGGGAATCCGGCCAGTATCCTCCGGCCCATTCCGTCGGTGACGGACTCCCAGTGACCCCGCCGCGGGCGGAGCTGCTCGTCCTGTCGCACCGCGTGCCCTATCCGCCGCACAACGGGGCGGCGCTCCGCACGTACAACATGCTGCGCCTGCTGGCGCGTGACTTCAACATCACGGGCCTCTGCTTCGACCGACATGATGCGGCGACCGCGCGGTTGGGACTCCAGGCCCGTCGCGATGGGCTGCGCCCGTTCGGTCGGTTTGAGGCCTACCCGATTCCGCAGGAGGCGTCGCGTGCGCGGTTCGTGTGGGACCACGCGCGGAGCGTGCTCACGGGACGCCCGTATACGTGGTACGTGCACGACTCCGCCGCCTACCGCGTGCGTCTCGCCGAGCTGCTCCGCTCCCAACGATGGGACGCGGTCCATGTCGATAGCATGGATCTCGTGCGCATGCTTCCGCTCGTGCAACATGTGCCCGTCATCGTCACGCACCACAACGTCGAATCCGCGCTGCTCCGGCGCCGGGGTGGCGCCTACCTGCGCTTCCAAGCGAATGCGATCGAGCGCGCGGAGCGATACTGGCTGCCCCGCGTCGCGCTCAACATTGCCGTCTCGCCCGATGACGCGCAGGCGTTTCGGGCATTGGCGCCGGCGGCTCGCGTGGAGGTCGTGCCGAATGGCGTCGACACGCAATACTTCGCGCCCGGCGACGAGCCGCAATCCGGCTGCGTGTTCGTCGGCGGGACGAGCTGGCACCCGAACCGCGACGCGCTCCACTGGTTCGTCCAGGAGATCGCGCCGCGGCTGCGCGCGCGGGGTGTGCCGGCCCACGTCACGTGGGTGGGCCGGGCGACCGACGCCGAACGGCGCGAATTCTCGCGCGTCGAAGGGCTCACGCTGACCGGGTACGTCGACGACATCCGGCCGTACGTGGCGCGCGCGGCCTGCTACATCGCGCCGCTCCGCGTCGGTGGAGGGACGCGGCTCAAGCTGCTCGACGCGTGGGCGATGGGCAAAGCCATTGTGTCGACGACGATCGGCGCGGAGGGTCTGGGCGCACGGCACGGCGAGACGATGCTCCTCGCCGATACCGCCGATGCATTCGCCGACGCGATCGCGAGTGTGCTCCGTGATGAGGGATTGCGTCGCCGGATCGGCGCGGCCGCGCGGCGCGAGGCCGAGGAGCGGTTCAGTTGGGATGTGATCGGCGAGACGGTGCGCCGACTTTATGTCGTGGCCGAGGGAAGCGCGGTCTGAGCGGGCGGCGCGCCGCGCGGGATCGTCAGCCGAAGGAACAGCTTCCACCGCCGGAGCCCGCGACCCATCGAGTACCGCGGCAAGAGCTCCTCGGCACCGACGCCACGGAGCGAGCGATTGGCGAGTGTCAACGACGCCTGCATGCCGGCCTCCCGCGCCAGCCGGGCGGTCCGCGCGTCGTACAGCCCGAACGGGATGGCCAACACCGGCACCGCCGCCCCCGCGCGCTCTCGGATCGTGCGATACGCGCCGGCCACCTCGCCGACTAGCTCCTCGTCGCCGAGGAGCGGCAGCACGGGGTGCGAAACCGTGTGTACGCCGATATCGACCGGCGCGCTGGCGGCAAAGCGGACGATCTCGTCCCACGTCATGGCCCGGTGCCGTGTCACCGACGCGTGCTCACGCTCGAGCGCGGCCAACGCGTCTTCGAGATCCTCCGGCCAGCGACCCCGATGCGTCGCCAGCATCCATTGGCGGAATGGGCGGAGCGGACCGAACTCCGGCGGTTGCCCCGTGCGGTACGATTCCGGCACACCGACCTGGCGTTCGAACGCCCGCCACCGGTCGGAGGTGACGCGCGGGAAGACGTCGTCGACGCGATCCCACCAGAAGCGCGCTCCGCGCTCCGTCGCCGTGGTCGTCACGAATATCGTGATCGGGACGCCGGCCTGCGCGAGGTACGGTCCGATCGCCACTGGGAGCGCCGCGTATGCATCATCGAACGTCAACGCGGCGAGGCCCCGCGTCGCTCGTCCGGCGCGATGTCGCGCGACCAGCTCGCGCAACGGCACGATCTCGGCAACGCGGCGGACCACGTCGACCGCGGCCACGAGCTCGTCGTCAGGCACGTGCATTCCGCTTGCCGAGGGCAGGTCGGCGGTCGTCACGCTGTGATAGCAGAGAATCGAGCCCGGCGGCGCCACCAACCGCACGTCAGCCGCGCCGTTGCATGACGTCGAGCATACGTCCGACCGCGGCCTGCCACGTAAAGAGCTCGCGCGCCCGTCGGCGACCCGCGTCCCCCATGCGAGCTGCGCGCTCCGGCTCGCCGAGGAGCGCCAGCAATCGCTCGGCCAGCATCGGCGCATCGTTCACGGGGACGAGATAGCCCGTCTCCCCGTCGATGATCATCTCCGGTACCGCACCGGTATCCGTCCCGATGCACGGCAACCCGAAATACATCGCCTCGAGATACGAGATGCCGAACGGCTCGTAGCGTGTCGGCAGGCAATACACAGCGGCGTGCGCGTACGCGTCGAGCAGCGTGCGCCGCGCTGCCGGGTCGTCCTGCCGTAGGTGACCCAGCATCTCGACACCGTCGTCTGAGACTACGAGATCGCGCGGGCCAACGATGACGAGACGTGCATCCGGCATCGTGCGCCGCACGACGCGGAACGCCTCCAGCAAGATGTCTCCACCTTTGCGCTGAAATTGCGTGCCGACGAACAAAATCGTGCGGCTCGCCGGCGGCCGCCGGTCGGCGGGCAGCTCCCGTGGATCGAAGTTCGGTCCGGCGTGCACGGCGTGTACCCGCTCCGGCGGCACGTGGAAATCGTCGACGAACGACTGACGCAGACGGTCGCTGATCGTGAAGATGCCGCTCGCATCCCGGTACACGTCCTCTTCCCGGTCAATCACCTCGCGCAACTCGTGGGGAGTGATCGCCACGGCCTGCGAGAAACCCGAGGCGATGCCGCGCTCCGCCATGCGGATGTTCGAGTCGCAATAGAGGTAGTACGGCACACTGCCATGACCGTCGGGCCGGAACGTGGCGCCGATCTGCAAAATCGCATCGACGGAATTCCGCTCGGCCGCGATCGCTCTCCGTGCCGCCGCCGTTCGCAACGCGGACGGTCGTTTGCCAAGACGGAACCGCACGCTCCACCGTCGCCGATTCGGCGCCCAGCTGGCGAG
>DATHNL010000163.1:0-4565 GCA_035486035.1 Gemmatimonadaceae bacterium | reverse complement strand
GAATACCGGACGGCCGGTTTGGATGTGGCTGTACCGAGGGTTCGCGCAGTGCATCGTCCCGCTCACGGTGCAGGTCGAGTCGATGTACTGCGTCAGGTAGACGGCCGGTCCGAGCTGGTTCTGCGGGAAGCCGCGAACGGTGGTCGGCCCGCCAGCATAAAGGCGCTCATCGAGCGGCACGAACGAGATGCCGTTGGCGGCGTTGCCGGTGCCGAATATCCTGCCCGCGAGTATTCGCGCGCCGAAGACAGCGCCCGAGTGGCCAATCTCGCTGTACCAGCGGGCTTCGCCCGTGACTTTTGTGAATTGAAACTCGGAGAGTGAGCCCAGTTCGGGGCCAGAGTGGGTAATGCTCCCGGTGACGAACGTCCCGTGGTGCGGGAAAACAGGGTCGTCGCGTCCGTCGCGTGTCATCGTCAGGCCGAGCTGGCTCAGCACGCCTTCGCGCTGCACGCGGGCCTGGTCGGCTTCGGCGCAGAGATTGAAAAGGGCGCACAGGAGGGCGGGTGAGGCCGAGGTCCGTCCATACTGCAGGGTATATTGGGGCGCGATCGTCACGAGCCAGCCAAGATTGCGGGTCAGGGACGCGGTGGCACCGATCGGGGTGGAGCGCACGTAGGCGTCGTACTCGGACCGGCGCTCGCTGTAGATCGACAGCTGCGGATACAGGCGGGCGCCGAACAGCTCGGCCTGCCTGAACGTGGCCGAGACGTTGTAGTTCAGCGAGTCCGCGTAAACGTCGCCGCGGGCAGGCGCGCACAGCGACTTCGACAGGCCGCTGAACGGGTCGGCGATGCCGATCTTCGACACGCGCGCCGAGAGCTCGAAGTCGCGGGCCCCGTCGAGGAAATTGCGATCGGTGTACTGGCCCTGGACGCGGAAACAGTCGAGCGTGCCCCAGCCGGCGCCGACTCGCGCGTTGTGCATGTAGTCTTCTTGCATCCGGAGCGTGATGTCGACGAGGGCCGTGTCGACGCCCCCCGCGACGCTCGTCGGCACCGAGTCGGGCGAGATGTCGTAGCTGACACGGCGATAGGCGCCGGTCTCGAAGAGATTGCGTTGGGCGCGCTGGAGGTCGGTGACGCTGTACGCGGCGCCCGAATCGAGGCCGCTCAGATGCCGGGCGACGGCGTCCGGGATGGCTGCCTTCGCGCCCCGCGCCGAGTGTGAATCGATATGCACCGAGCGGATGCGCGCGTACGGGCCGGTGACGGCCGTGAAGCCGACCCATGCCGAGCGCTTCGCGGTGTTGACGTCGCTGTTGACGAGGACCTGGGCGAACGGGTAGCCGCTGGCTTGCAGTCGCCGGACGATGAGATCGCGGGTGGCGTCGATCGCGTACTGATCGAACACGTTGTTGCGGGCGATGCGATGACCCGGAAGGCGGGGTCGGATGGGGAGACGCGACGTATCGGCGAGCGCCTTGCGAACCGAGTTGAATCCGTCGACCGTCAGCGAATCGATCACCACCGGCAGCCCTTCGTGTATCGTGAACGCCACGCCGACGACGCCGGGGCGGAGGGCACGGACGAGTGTGTCGACCGTCGCCTGACGGTACCCGTGCTTGCGGTAGAAGATTTCGAGGCGCACCCGGTCACGGGCGAACTCGTCGGCGTCGAGACAACGGCGCGTCCCGATGAATCGGAACGCGCGGCGTGCCCAGCTGGATGGCGTCGTGACAATGGCGTTTCCCAGCTCGTCGGCGTCGAACGAGACGTTGCCGCTGAAGCGGAGCCAGCCGACTTCCGGATCGGTCGCGCCGCACCGTTCGCTTTGCGCGAGCGCGGGGCCGGCCGCCAACAGGAGCGCGGCGACGGCGAGAGACAACAGCCGCGCGCTCGGTGCCGCGATCACGAGCCGACCCAACGCCTACACGGCGTTGACGAGGATCGTCCCTGCTCCCTGCTGCTTGGCGCGCCGCTTGGCGTCGGCGGCGAGCGCGCCCAGGTGACCGATGGAGACCCATTCCTCGGGTCGGACGGTCACGACGGCGGCCGACATCCGGGCGATCGGAAAGCGCTTGATGGTGCCGTCGCGATCGACGCCCGGGAACGCGCCCCGTTCGAGCGCCTCGTAGCCCACGACCCGCTCGATCACCTCGCGGAAGCGCCGTGTGCTGTCCCTGAGCACCGTTTCCGCCCGTGCCTCATCGGTCACGATGAGAAAATCATCACCGCCCACATGGCCAACGAAATCTTGCGGCTCGCCATGGGCCGCGACGGCATCCACTATCGCGGTCGCTGTGTCTTTAATAACAGCGTCCGCCGCCGCAAACCCGAACGTATCCGCGAAAGGCTTGAAGTAATCGATGTCGAGGTAGCACACCGCGAAGGATTCAGCGCGGCCAATGCGACGAAGAATCTCTTCTTCGATCGCTCTCCCACCAGGAAGCCCGCTCGTTGGATTGCGATCGGCTTCCCGGCGCACGAGACGCAGGAGCGAGCCAACGCGCGCGCGGAGCTCGCGGGGATCAAAGGGCTTGGCGAGATAGTCATCGGCGCCCGCTTCGAACCCCTCGACCTTGCTCTCGATCTCACCTTCGGCCGTCAGCATCAGAATGGGGATGCGGGCCGTGAACGGGTTGGACTTTACGGCCCGGCAGGCCTCCAGTCCTGAAAGCCTCGGCATCATGACATCGAGTAACAACAAGTCTGGCTCGCGCTCCTGTAACGCATCGAGCGCAGCCCGGCCATCGGCCACTAGGGAGACTTCGTGTCCCGCCGACGCAAGGAGCGCGCGGACCATCAGGCGCATGTCCTCGTGGTCGTCGGCGTACAGGATGTAACTCAAAGCGATTGACGCATGGGTATCCGAGGCGTAAGTTCTCGCTGCGCCCCCCCTTATGTCAACGGTTTCCCGTGTGTTATTCGCCTGCGTGCTGCTGGGCGCTTGCCGCGGTGGGGACGCGAATCCGTCCCGTCGTACGTTGATCGACTCTCGGGACCGATACGATCCGAAATCGCTCGATCCCGCGCACGCAAATGACATCCCGAGTGGACGCTTGGTCGCCGATCTCTTTGACGGCCTTACGCGCGTCGGAACGGATGGAGCGCTACAACCTGGGCTCGCGGAGCGTTGGGATCTCTCGAATGATGCGCTGACGTACACGTTTCATCTTCGGCCACACATACTCTTTCACGACGGTCGCGCGCTGCGCGCGCCGACGGTCGTCGCGAGCATCTCTCGCGCGCTGGATCCACAAACAAAGGGCATCCCCCTGTGGCCCCTGTACCCGATCGCGGGCGCACGCGAGTTCGCTAGCGGCAAGGCCTCCTCGATAACGGGGCTGAAAGCGATCGATGACAGCACGGTGACGATCACGCTCGGCCAACCGCTCGCGGTGTTTCCGAAATTGCTCGCCATGCCTGTTGCGGCAATCGTGCCAGAAAGTGTGGGAACCGATTTCAGCGAGCATCCGATCGGGACTGGTCCGTGGAAGTTCGTCCAGTGGAAGCACGACGATTATGTTCGGCTCGCGCGGAACACGGCCTACTTCGATGGGCCGCCAAAGGCTGAGTCGCTCGAAGCGCGCATCATCCCGGAGCCGAGTACCGCGGTCGCGGAGTTCGAGAGCGGCAATGTCGACTTGCTCTATGTCCCAGAGAGCGAGACGCAGCAGTGGCAGCAGACCGACGAGCGCCAAGCGCTGCTCAAGTCGCCGCCGCCGCTCCGGCTCATCTATGCGGCGTTCAACACGACGCGGGGAGCGCTCACGTCGGTCCAGGTGCGGCAGGCGATCAACTATGCCGTCGACCGGAAAAAGATTCTCAATCAACTGCTCGCGGGTCGTGGGCGATTGGCGGCTGGCGTCATTCCGCCATCGCTCTCCGGCGCCGACACGACGCGTGCGCCCTATCCGTTCGATCCGGCGCGCGCCAAGCAGCTACTCGCCGCCTCGGGGCATGCCCACGACATCGCGCTGGAGTTGTGGTGCGGGCAGGAGCCACCGTTTCCGCAGGTGGCGCAAGCGATCCAGGCGTATCTGACGGCCGTGGGCATCAAAATCACCATCGTGCAGCGGGACAACAACTCGTTGCGCGATGCGGCGCGCAACGGGAAGACGGACATTGTCCTGAAAGACTGGTACGCCGATTACATCGACGCCGAGAATTTCTTGTATCCGCTGTTGGCCTCGGCCAATGTGGGCCAAGGTGGCAACGTTTCGTTTTACTCGAACCCGGCGTTCGATCAGCTGATCACGGCTGCACGTGGGCAGCCGAGTGAAGTGGTCAGAACGAAACAGTACCGACAGGCTGACTCGATCGCGTTCGCCGATGCGCCGATGTTGTTTCTCGTGTTCTACAATGAGCTCTACGCCGTGCAACCGTGGCTCAAAGGGTTCCAGCCGCCCGTGATATTCAATGCACAGCGCTGGACCGACGTCGAAATCGCGCATTAGGGTCGCGTTTCTCCTGCGGCGAGCGGCCCTCGCTGTGCCTACCCTATTCGGCGTACTGGTCGTTGCGTTCCTGCTCCTCTATGTGGCGCCCGGCGATCCGGTGCAAGAAATGGTCGGGGAGCGCGCCGACTCGGCAACGGTTGCGCGGCTGCGGGCCGAGCTGCAC
>DATHNL010000162.1:0-6271 GCA_035486035.1 Gemmatimonadaceae bacterium | reverse complement strand
CGGCGCACGGCCCAACCTCCCGAAGCTCGCGCCCGTCTACCGGGCAGCGGCGCGCCGCGCCGGTGTCACGCAGACCATCGTCCATACGGGCCAGCACTACGACGACGCGCTGTTTGCGTCGCTGGTCGCAGACCTCGGCCTTCCGGAACCCGATATTAACCTCGGCGTCGGGTCGGCGTCTCACGCCGTGCAGACAGCGCGAATACTTGAGCGACTGGAGCCGATTGTGACCAAGGCACGCCCCGATTGGGTCGTCATCTACGGCGATGTCAACTCGACAGCCGCCGCCGCGGTCGTCGCGGCCAAGCTCGGCATTCGGAGCGCACACGTCGAGGCTGGCCTGCGGAGCGGCGACAGGACGATGCCCGAGGAAATCAATCGGATCGTCGCCGACCGATTGGCCTCATTGCTGCTCACACCATCGCGCGATGCGGATGAGACACTGCGTGCGGAAGGCGAGCCCGAGCGCGAGATCGCCTTTGTCGGAAACGTGATGATCGACAGTCTATTCGAGGCGCTGCCACGCGCTCGAGCTCTGGCTTGCCCCTCGGGCCACGCGCTCGTCACGTTGCATCGCCCGTCAAACGTCGATGATCGAGCGCGTCTCTCATCGCTAATGGCTGCGCTGCGCGACGTGGCCGCGGAGCGGCCCGTCGTGTTTCCCGTTCATCCGCGAACACGCGATAGACTCACCCAATGGGAAATTGCGCCGGGCGCCGTGCAAACCGTGGAGCCCGTCGGCTACCTGGCGATGGTCGCGCTCACCGATGCGGCGCACGCCGTGATAACCGATTCGGGCGGAGTCCAGGAAGAAACGACCGCGCTCGGTGTTCCATGCTTTACGGTGCGCGAGACGACCGAACGGCCCGTGACCGTCACCTCTGGCACGAACCGCCTGGTGCAAGACCCCGCTACCTTGCCGGGCCTTGTTCGGGGCGCCACTCGTCCGTCAATATTGCCCGTGATCGAAGGATGGGACGGTAGGGCCGGTGAGCGGGTAGTAGATGCACTACTTGCCGGTGCCTTGCCATGACCCGCCCGTTCGGTAACATTTTGTTTTTGTCAACAACGCCCGTGACGACACATCAACTGGGGTTCGCACTGTGACGGCGCCCTCGCGGCGCCCCCACCGGGTACCCGGTGGCACGGGCGAAGCGCCGGCCCGTGTCATGACGACGGTCGAGACGAGCCGACCGTTCCCCATCGTATTGCAGGAACGTGCGCGCATTGCGCGCCGCACGCACGTCGTGCGTGGCATGACGCGATTCGCGGTGCTCTTCGTAGCGGATGCGTTCGTCGTCGTGTTGCTGCGGACGCTCTGGGGCGCGGCCCGGCAGTGGACCCAGATGGCGACGACAACGGTGCTGCAGCCGTTGGTCGGCAACGCGCACCCGATGATCGAGCTTGTGCTCGCGGTGTTCCTGGGGCTTTGGGTGCTGGGCACGTACGAGGCCGGTGACCATCGCCGGGACGTCGGCAAGGTGTTCACGGGTGGCGCCGCGGGTATCACGCTCGTGGGTTGGGGTCCGCTCTGGTCGACTCCCTCGCTGGCGGGTCTCGTGGGTCTGGGCGTGGCGGCTGGGGCGGTGGCCATGGCGCTCGTGATCGAGCGCCTGCTCGTCGAGCTCCTGGTGTATCGCGCCAGGGCGCGTGCGGCGAACGCGCCTCGCGCGTTGCTCGTTGGGCCCACGGAGGACGCGCGCAAGGCGCTGCGGACGTCGCCGTTTACGATCCAATCGGAGTTCTGCATCCTCGGCTATGTGTCCATGGATGCCCGATCGCCGGCCGACGCGCTGGGTGGAGTCGGCGACTTCGTCGAGGTGATGGCCACCCTCGATGTCGACACCGTTATCTTCGCGGGCCATATCGAAGAGACCCTGTTTCACGACCTGCTCACGATCGCCGACGCGGCCGGATGTCACGCCTATTCGCTGGCCCGGCCCACGACGCTGACCGGGTACGTGCCGGAGCTGGTCTGGCTGCGCGGCGTCCCGCTGGTGCAACTGACGCGACCTGGGCTGCACGGCCAGCAACTCGTCATCAAGCGGATGGTCGATGTCTTGGCCTCGGCGCTCGGTCTTATCGTGCTCTCGCCACTCTTGACGCTCGTGGGTCTGGCGGTGCGCGTCTCCTCGCCTGGGCCGATCATCTTCCGGCAGCGGCGGGTCGGCGCTGGCGGCCGTCAATTCGACATCCTTAAGTTCCGCAGCATGGTCGACGGCGCGGACGCGCAACGCACGGATCTCGCGGCGGACAGCGTGTATCAGGACGGACGGTTGTTCAAGGTGCACCGGGATCCGCGGGTGACGGCGCTCGGCCGGTTCCTGCGCCGCACCAGTCTCGACGAGCTGCCGCAGCTCTGGAACGTGCTGAAGGGCGAGATGTCGCTCGTGGGTCCGCGGCCGCCGATGCCGTCGGAAGTCGCGTTGTACGACGAGCACCACTACTCGCGCTTCGATATGAAGCCAGGCATCACGGGGCCGTGGCAGGTCAACGGACGGAATCGCATCACGGATTTCGATGAGGTGATCCGCTTGGAGACGGCGTATCTCCGGCGCTGGGCGATCTGGAAGGACTTCGCCATTCTCCTCCGGACGATCCCGGTGGTACTGCGCATGGATGGCGCGGTCTAACGCATTCACGTGGGAGCAAACAGAGCGCATGACGGTAGATAAGCTGCGGGTTTTGGTGACCGGAGCGGGAGGCTTCATTGGCCATCACTTGGTCAAGCGCCTGAAAGCCGACGGCTTTTGGGTGCGGGGCGTCGATATCAAGGAGCCCGAATTCGAGCCCACGGAGGCGGACGAGTTCGAGCGGCTGGATCTTCGCCGGTGGGACGCGTGCCAGCGCGCGGTTCAGGGCGTGCGCGAGGTCTACAACCTCGCGGCGAACATGGGCGGCATCGGGTTCATCGAGCACAACAAGGCCGTGATCATGCACGACAATGTGCTGATCAATATCCACATGCTCGAAGCGGCCCGCGAAGCGAACGTCAAGAAATTCCTGTACACCTCGTCAGCGTGCATCTACCCGCTGTACAAGCAACAAACGCCAGATGTGACACCGCTCAAAGAAGAGGATGCGTACCCGGCAGACCCGGAAGATGGCTACGGCTGGGAGAAGCTCTTCAGCGAGCGCCAATGCCGGCATTATTTCGAGGACTTCGGCCTCGAGACGCGCGTCGCGCGCTTCCACAATATTTTCGGGCCGCTCGGGACGTATGATGGTGGACGCGAGAAGTCGCCGGCGGCGATCTGCCGCAAGGTCGCGCTCGCGGCCGATGGGGGCGAGATCGAGGTGTGGGGGGACGGGACGCAGACGCGCTCGTACTGCTACGTCGACGACTGCGTCGAAGGCGTCCGCCGTCTCATGACATCCGATCATCGCGAGCCGCTGAACATCGGCCAGGAGCGGTTGATCTCGATCAACGAGCTCGTGACGATCGTATCGGGCATCGCGGGCAAACGCATCACGCGGCGCCACGTCCCGGGTGCGCTCGGCGTCAAAGGACGGACAAGCGACAATGCGCGCCTGCGCGCGGTGCTCGGCTGGGAGCCGACGATCAGCCTCGAGGAAGGCCTGCGCCAGACGTACCAGTGGATCGCCCGCCAGCTCGGCGCGCGCGCGATCTCGAGCAACGGCGTCGGTCCCGCGCACGAGGCTCGGGTCTCCGCCGCGCGCGCGTGAGGCTCCTCTATCTCAATCATAACATTGCCTGGTCGGGCACCTTTTTCCGCGCCTATCACCTGGCGCGGCAGATGGTCGCCCTCGGTCATGAAGTCACGGTCGTCACTACGCGCCGTCAGGGACGCTTCGGATTCGAGCGCACGGTCGACGATGGAGTCGACTTGTGGTTCGCACCCGATCTGACGGCCGGCCCGGCGCGGAACGGCTGGGATCCGTGGAACACGCTCTGGCGCGTCGCGGCCTTGCGCCGCGCGCGTTTTGATTTGATCCACGCGTTCGACTCCCGTCCGGTCGTGATCGGGCCGGCACTCGCCATCAGAGCCCGCACGGGAGCGCCGCTCTTCATGGACTGGGCGGACTGGTGGGGACGTGGCGGATGGATCCAGGAGCGATCGGGCTGGCCCGTCCGGACGTTATTTGGTCCGATCGAAACGTGGTTCGAAGAAGCGTTTCGCACGCGGGCGACCGGAACGACGGTGATCAGCCGGGCGCTGCAAGCGCGCGTGCAAGCGCTCGGCGTCCCCGAGCAGCGCATCGTGCGGCTGCCCCACGGATGTGACGTACAAGGCCTGACGCCGATGGATCGCACCGAGGCGCGTCGCGCGCTATCCGTCGACGCCGGTCGACCGATCATCCTGCACGTCGGCGTGCTGACGCCGTCCGATGCCGCGCTCATGTTCGACATGATGCGGCTCCTCTTGCCCACACTGCCGAAGGCCCAGCTGGTGATGGTCGGGAAGTCGCGGGTCACCGCGCCCGCCGATCTCGTGAGCGCCGGTGCCGTGACGGTCACCGGCTATGTCGACATGCCGACGCTGCACCGGTGGCTCGGAGCCGCGGACCTGTGCGTCATCCCCATGCGGGACACGATCGGCAACCGCGGGCGATGGCCATCCAAGATCAACGACTATTTCGCGGCGGCCCGCCCAACGCTCATGCCGATGGTCGGCGACGCCGCGCGAGTCGTGCACGACGCCGAGGCCGGCTGGGTGTGCGAGCCGACTCCCGAGGCCATGGCGGCCGCGGCGGCCTCCGCGCTCGGGGATGAGGACGCGTTGCGGCGCGCGGGCGGCCGGGCGCGCGCGTTGGCCGAGGGGCCGTTTGCGTGGCCACACCTTGGGGATCAACTCGCCTCGTTTTACCACGCGATGGCCGCGTAGCAGGTCGCCACGTGACGGTCGTCGAACCGGCCCCTGCTGCGCCCGCCGCGCCGGCATCACCGGTGGTCGAGGTGCTCCACACCCGTAACAACATCGACGCCCTGCGGCTCGTCCTGGCGACGCTCGTCATTCTGTCGCACGCCTTCGAGCTCGTCGATGGCGACCGCCATCGCGAACTGCTGACGCGCGCATTCCACGGGTACTCGTTCGGCGAGTTCGCGGTCAACGCCTTCTTTATTCTCAGCGGCTATCTCATCGCCCAGAGCGCCGTCCGCACCGCGTCGCCGCTGCGCTTCGTCCGGAAGCGCGTCCTGCGCATCTATCCGGGCTTCCTCGTCGCCGCGGTCCTCTCGTGCTTCGTCGCCGGCTTTCTCGGGAGCGCCAGCCAGTCGACGTTCCTCGCCACGTTCCCGTGGGCGAGCTTCGCCAAACGCCTGCTGACGTTGAATGTCCCGGACATCCCCGGCGTGTTCGCGGGACACCCGTATCCGAGCGTCAACGGTTCGGCATGGACGCTCCGGTTCGAGTTCGCCTGCTATCTGACCATCCTGCTGACCGCGTATGTCCTGCGGCCGCGCTCCGGACGCGTTGCGCTGGCGATCACACTCGGGTCCCTGCTCGCATCAGCGGCCTGCATGATCGGGCACGTCCAGTGGCACCTGGGCTTTCTCAATGGCCCGGACCTGCTGCACTTTCTGACGCTGTTCTATGCGGGCGCCGCCCTCTCGTACTATCGCGGACTGATCAGGCCGCGGCGATGGGCGCTCTACCTCGGCGCGTACATCCTGGTGCTGTTCCTCTGCCGCGCGATATCCGATGGGGGGTGGCACTCCGCCATCGATGACGCGGCCACCGCCACCATTGGCGCCGTGGCGTTATTGTCCGCGGGGTTGACGCCCCACGTGCGGACGATCCTCGGCACCAATGACTATTCGTACGGCGTCTACCTGTACGGCTGGCCCGCGGCCAAGGTCCTGCTCTGGTACGTGCCAACGGCCGCCCCGTGGACGGTCTTCTGGGGCTCGTTTGCCGCGGCACTGGCCATGGCCTGGTTCAGTTGGCACCTCGTCGAGAAGCCGGCGCTCGGGCGGAAGTAACTAGGGCTTGGCGACCGCCGGCAGCACGTTGGCGGACGCGTTGACGTGCGACGCGGCGTCGCTGTCGATCTGCGACACCTTCGGCGACACGACGCCGCCGAACACATTGCCGATCACGGTGACATCGCGGCTGCCGCGCACGGCGAGGGTCGCAAAGCGGTCCGGATCGGATTTCCCATTACTGACGCACCGGTTGGCCATCAGCACGGTCTGATCACTCCCGGCCTCGATCAAGATCGCGTGCTGCGCGCTTTCCGTGATGAGATTGTTCGAGCAACCGGTCAGCATGCTGTTCGTGATGTGGATGCCCACGGTGCCGCTGCTCAG
>DATHNL010000161.1:0-2573 GCA_035486035.1 Gemmatimonadaceae bacterium | reverse complement strand
CACCGCGTACATGACGGCCGCGATCGACTCGGTGCTCAAGCAGTCTTGCGCGGACTGGGAGTTGGTCATCGCGGACGATGGATCGGCCGAGGAAACGGCAACCTGCCTGAACGCGCTGCGCGATCGTCGCATCACCGTCCTGCGGCTCCCGCACTCGGGCAACCCAGCGAAGGTCCGGAACGCGGCGATTCGGCGCGCACAGGGCGAGTATCTCGCGTTTCTCGACTCCGACGACCTCTGGGCGCCGAACAAGCTCGAGATGCAGCTCGCGACGATGCGCGCGTCTCCCGGCTGCCGGTGGAGCTATACGGCGACCGCCGATATCGATGCGACCGGGCGGCTGGTCGAAATCGCGGGACAGGCTATATGGAGGCCGCTCTCCGGGAATATCGTCGAAGCGCTGATCACCTTCCGCGCGCTGCTGTCGACCTCGTCCGTCATGGCGGAACGGAGCCTCGTCGAGGAGGTCGGTGGCTTCGACGAGCAGCAGCTGTTCGGTGAGGACTACGACTTGTTCATCCGGCTCGCCCTACGCAGCGACGTCGCGGTCGTTGATCAACGCGTCATATTCACGCGGAACCTGCAGCGGGACTCGTACAGCACGGATCGCATTGGCGCGTACGAGGGATGGGTGCGGTTGTACGACAACCTCACCCGATCGCTGCCTGATGAGCGGCTCAGAGCGCTCGCCGCACATCGGCGGGCCGAGACGAGCCTCGTCCTGGCGAGGCTGTACGCCGATGCCGGACAGGGCACCGCCGCGTACCGGGCGCTCGCGCGCGGCGCTCGCCGCGGCCCGAGGCCGGCGGACTGGTGGTGGCGCGCGCTCAAAACGTTCGTTCGTACTAGTATTCGTCCTAGTATATGAATGTGCTCGACCCAGTCGTGCCGCCTCGGGAGCGACTCCCCCCGGACCGGCAATTCGGCCTCACGATCGCCGCGGTGCTCTTTTGTGTCGGGTGCTGGCCACTCGTTCGACACGGTTCCGTCCGCCCCTGGCCCATCGGCGTCGCCGTCCTGCTTTCCGTCGTGAGCATTGGCGCTCCGGGGTGGCTCCGCCCGGCGAACCGCGCATGGGCCGCGCTCGGACGCGCGCTCCAGCGGGTGACAGGACCCGCAATACTCGCGATCGCGTACGTTCTGGTGGTGATACCGACCGCGTGGCTCATGCGCGCACGGGGGATGGATAGCCTCCGGCGCCGGCGTGACCCGTCCGCCCCGACGTATTGGATCGAGCGTCGATCCTCGGTCATCGATCGCGCCTCACTCACCCGCCCCTACTGAGATGCGCTCCGTCATCGAGCTGTGGCGATTTCTTCGTGAGCGCCGGCGGTACTGGATGTGGCCCGCGATCACGTTTCTCATCGTGCTCGGCACAGTCCTGGTGTTTACACAAGCCTCGGCGATCGGGCCGTTCCTGTACAGTCTGTTCTGACGGGGCGTGAAGGTCCTCGGCATTTCCGCGTACTATCACGACAGTGCGGCCGCCCTGATCGAGGACGGCGTCATCGTGGCGGCCGCCCAGGAAGAGCGATTCACCCGCCGCCGGCACGATCCCGATTACCCTCGGCACGCGATCGCGTACTGCCTCGCGCACGCCGGTATCCGCGGGCGCGACCTCGATCTCGTCGCCTACTACGAGAAGCCGTTCCTCAAGTTCGAGCGGCTCATCGAGACCTATCTCGCGGTCGCGCCGCGCGGACTCGGATCATTCGCGAAGGCCATGCCCGTCTGGCTGCGCGACAAACTCTTTCTCCGCTCGCTGCTTCGGCGCGAGCTGCGCGAGCTCGACGCGGGCATCGACTGGGACGCGCGCCTCGCGTTCGCCGAACATCATGCGAGTCACGCCGCCAGCGCCTTCTTTCCATCACCGTTCGATGAAGCGGCGGTGCTCACGGTCGATGGGGTCGGCGAGTGGGCCACGACCTCGATGGCCGTGGGGCGGCGGCCCGCGCTCGACATTGTCCGACAGATCGATTTTCCCCACTCGCTTGGCCTCTTGTACAGCGCGTTCACCTATTACCTCGGGTTCCGCGTGAATTCGGCGGAGTACAAGGTCATGGGCCTCGCCCCGTACGGGGAGCCGCGCTACGCGGACCGCATTCGCGACCGGCTGATCGACCTCAAGGACGACGGGTCATTCCGGCTGGATCTCTCCTACTTCGACTACTGCGCCGGATCGCGGATGACGAACGCCGCGTTCGACGCCGTGTTCGGCGCCCCGGCGCGCCAGCCGGACGAGCCGCTGCTCCCACGCCACCTCGACATCGCGGCGTCGATCCAAGTCGTCCTCGATGACGCCATGCTGCGACTGACCCGGGACATCGCGGAGCGAACGGGCGCGCGCAATCTGTGTCTCGCCGGAGGAGTCGCGCTCAACTGCGTGACCAACGGCGCGATCCTGCGCGACGGGCGGTTTGACCGTATCTGGATCCAACCCGCCGCCGGCGATGCCGGGGGAGCGATCGGGGCGGCGATGATCGCGTATCAGGCGTCGGCGGATCGCCCGATCCCGACCGGCGACGGCATGCAAGGCGCTTTGCTGGGACCCGCGTACTCGCAGGAAGAGATCG
>DATHNL010000160.1:0-30259 GCA_035486035.1 Gemmatimonadaceae bacterium | reverse complement strand
GCGACGTCACCGCGCTCACCGCTTGGCTAGCGGCTCATCCTCGGCGGCGCCTGATACTCGACACGGTCTACACGTTCGATACGCGGTTTCATGCGACGACGCTACAACTCCTCGCCACCGGGCAGACGTTCCTCCTTCATTCGCTGACGAAAGGCTGGCTGCACCCGCGCCTCTTCGGGATCGCGTTGGCGCCAGCCGATGACGCCAAGGCATTCGCGCCCGTGTTCCGCTCGCATCCCCCTCCCCAACTCAATCTTGCCCGCGCCCGAGCGTTCTTGATTCAGTACGCCGAGACGCCAACGGCTGTGGCACACGAACTCGCGGCCGCCCACGAACAACTGATCGCCACACTGCCTGCAGGCTTGCCTACGCCGATGGCCACAGATGCGACGGGCTATCTCCTCCCCATCACCTGCCATTGGCTGGACCTACTCAATGACTTCAGCATCCTTGCCATTCCTGCTACCGTGTTCGGCTCGGCTCGCGAAGATATCGCCATTCTGAGCAGCCTGACTTTCGTCGTGTAGCACAAAATCCAATCAAGCCCGTCGCCGCGCGCGGAAGGCGGCGACCTTGGCCCGGTTGCCGCACGCCTTCGCGCTGCAGAAGAGGCGCCGGTGGCCTTTCGTGCGATCGAGAAACCACAGCGTACACCCGTCGCCGGCGCACCGTCTGACCAACGCGGGGTCCTCGCTCACGACGAGCGACGCGAGTTGAAATGCGATGAGGCCGAGGAGATCGTCCGCATCGTCGACGCGAGGGAGTTCGACGATGGCGAGGCGGACGTTCATGGGCTGAATCTCGCGATGCCATGTGCCGTGATGCAGCCAGGTATTGAGGCGGCGGAGCTCGGCGCGGTAATCGGCGCCGGGCGCAAGACTCCAGCGCGCAATCCACGCCTCGGCCCACGATCGAATGCGCCGCGCCTCGTTGGCGACCGCATCCAAGCGCTCGGCGCTCAGCCGGCGCGTCAAGCGGACGGCCGACTCGGTCACGAGACCGGCACGAACCAACCAGTCGAGAAAGGCTCGGCCGTCCGCAATCACGTCGACGCGCTCGCCCCGCGGCGAGAACGACGTATTGAGGAAATCCATGGCCGGATGGCCGCCGAGAAATACGGGCTCCATATGCGGGAATGGTAACTCACTAATTGCCGGTTGACAAGTTACACCCCATCCGGTACGATACCGTCCGTAACGTTATTCTTGTGGATTAATTGGTTACACCATGGAGACTGAGCATGTTGCATCTTCCCTCCCCCCGCGCGGCCATCGGGCTGGCCGCGGTCCTGGGGCTCGCGAACGCCGGGCCATCATCCGCAACCGTTCACTACCGGACCGTGGCGATCGACAGCGTCAACATCTTCTATCGCGAAGCGGGCCCCGCCGATGGTCCCGTGGTCGTGTTGCTCCACGGGTTCCCCACATCGTCGAGCATGTACCGTCGTCTCATCCCGACGCTCGCCGACCGATACCACGTCATCGCGCCGGACTATCCGGGCTTCGGCCAGAGCGGTGTGCCGGACCGCGCGACGTTCGCCTACAGTTTCGCCCATTACGCCGAGCTCGTGGACCACTTGCTCAGCCGATTGGGAGCCACACGCTACGCGCTGTACGTGCAAGATTACGGCGCGCCGGTCGGATATCGTCTCGCGCTTCGGCATCCGGAGCGCATCTCGGCTCTCGTCATCCAAAACGGCAACGCGTATGAAGACGGTTTGAGCGATTTTTGGAAGCCGATCGAGGCATACTGGGCAGATGGGTCAATCGCCCATCGCAACGCGCTACGCGCCGGCCTGACGCCACCAGCCACCAAGTCGCAGTATCTCGATGGGGTGCGCGACCCGACGCGCATTGACCCCGATACCTGGGTGCACGATCAGGCGCTCCTCGATCGTCCCGGTGTCGATGAGATCATGCTGGACCTGTTCAAGGATTACAGTACCAACGTGGCCTTGTATCCGCAGTTCCAGTCCTTCTTTCGCTCGCGCCAGCCGGCGACGCTGATCGTCTGGGGACAGAACGATGCGATCTTCCCGGCGCAAGGCGCGCGCGCCTACCTGCGCGACCTACCGCACGCCGAGCTGCATTTGCTCGATACCGGTCACTTCGCGCTCGAGGACAAGGGCGACGAAATCGCGGCATTGATGCATGACTTCCTCGATCGAACGATCGCCCGGTAGGCACCAGCCGCTCGATGGCACAAAGTCAAATCCGCGCGACCAACTCAAAGGGAGTTAGCCGCGCGGATTCGTATTCAAGAACCATAGCGGGGGCGGGATTTGAACCCGCGACCTTCGGGTTATGAGCCCGACGAGCTACCAGGCTGCTCCACCCCGCGTCAGTGTGGTCAAAGGTACTGGGGTGTTACATGAAGTCAAGGGAACTCAACGTGCCATAACCTACAAGTTGAGCCCTGCCATATACATTGGCCCAATCACCGAGTGCGAGGGCACATGGCCACCCAATACATGATCGACGCCGGAGTCCTGCAAGGGCTCGGCAAAGAGCTGGCGGAACGCGACGGCTCCATTCATATGGCGCTTCGCGCGCACCCCGGATCGTTGTTCACGATCCAGGAAGTCGTGGACGAGTGCAACCGCGCACCGGACGCCGTGCTCGAGCGCTTCCATATCCGGAAAGACGTCACCCGGCGCGTCATCGGGTTCGATAAATATCTCAACTCGTTCGCCGCGGGCCCGCGCAAGTTGGCGTGGCAACCACACCTCGTCCCCCGCGCCGACCGCGCCGTGTTCGAGCACGCCGCGATGAGCGAGTATGATATCATCACGACCGACGGGAACATGTACGCGCGCGGCTTCCGGGAATTCATCCGGCGCATCAAGGATCTGCCCGATGATGAGTTGCCGCCCTTCTATCTACCGGAGTTCGTGGTCGTGCGGCATCTCGTGCACTGACGGCGGCGCGAACCGATACAGCAACTCCTTCGAACCGCGTACCATGCCGAACTCTTCTCGCGCGATGCGCTCTTGCACCGCGGGATCGGTCTCGATGGCGTGCGCGAGCGTGGATAAGGAGTCGATGCGATGCTGCAGCGAGTCGATCCGCGCCACGAGGGCACGGTGGCGCGAATGCAGGTGGATGAGATCGGACGTGCCGTATTCGCCACCCTCGATCGCGTAGAGCAGCACGATCAGCGCCGCGAATCCCCAACCCACGCGCGCGAGCATCAGTTATAGGCCGTAGATGGCCCCGCCAGGATATTCGGCCGCGTCGCCGAGTTGTTCTTCGATGCGCAAGAGCTGATTGTATTTGGCGACGCGATCCGTGCGGCTCGCCGAGCCGGTCTTGATCTGACCGGCGCCAGTTGCCACGGCGAGGTCAGCGATGAACGTGTCCTCGGTCTCGCCGGAGCGATGCGAGATCACGGACAGATAACCCGCCGCGCGCGCCATCTCGATTGTCTCGAGGGTCTCGGAGAGCGTCCCGATCTGGTTGACCTTGACCAAAATCGCATTGCCGACACCATTCTCGATGCCGCGCGCCAACCGCTCGGTGTTCGTCACGAAGATGTCGTCGCCAACGAGCTGGACGCGATCGCCGAGGGCGCGCGTCAAGGACTCCCAACCCGCCCAATCATCCTCGGCCAAGCCGTCCTCGATGGACACGATCGGATACTCATCGAGCCAACGCGTGTACAGCTCGATCATCCCCGCCGCGTCCTTCTGCCCCGCACCGCTCTTCTTGAACGTGTACGTCCCCGCGGCCTTGTCGAACAACTCGCTCGCCGCGACATCCAGCGCCAACGCCACCTCGCGGCCCGGCGCGTAACCCGCCTTCTCGATCGCCTCAAGGATTACACGAATCGCGTCCTCGTCGCTCGCCAGATCCGGCGCGAACCCGCCCTCGTCGCCGACGCCCGTCGACAGCTTGCGTGATAAGAGCACTTTCTTCAACGCGTGGAAGACCTCGGCTCCGATTCGTAAGGCATCGGCGAACGTCTCGGCACCCACCGGGAGGATCATGAACTCCTGAAAGTCGACCGTGTTCGTCGCGTGCGCACCACCATTCAAGATGTTCATCATGGGCACCGGGAGCGTGCGCGCCAACGGACCGCCGAGGTACCGATAGAGTGGGAGCTTCACCTCGGCCGCCGCCGCGCGCGCCACTGCCATCGACACCGCGAGAATCGCGTTCGCCCCGAGCTTCGACTTGTTGGTCGTGCCATCGAGATCGAGCATCGTCTGGTCGACCAACAACTGATCGATCGCCGACAGCCCGGCGATCGCCGGACCGATCGTCTCGATCACGTGCCGCAGGGCCTTTTGCACACCCTTGCCGCCGTACCGGTGCTGATCGCCGTCCCGTAGCTCGACCGCCTCGTGCTCGCCCGTCGAGGCGCCGCTCGGGACCGCCGCGCGGCCCGTCGTGCCCGAGAGGAGCGTGACGTCTGCCTCTACCGTGGGGTTCCCGCGGCTGTCGAGAATCTCGCGCGCGGTGACATCGCTGATCGTTGACATGGTGGAACCAAACTAGCCGGTCAATCGTCGGGCGTCATGACCCGTGGCGCGGTGGCCGACAGGGGCTCGACACCACGCCTGGCGAGCGCTTCCTCCATACGGTCGTGGACCGTTCGGCTCACCGCGTCACGCGCCTCGTAATCCAGCCCCTCAGTCGGCACCGGCTCGAGAAACTCGACGTCGACGACCCCGCCACCCGTGTGCATACGGTACGAGTCACGCGGAAAGATCGGCAGTGTCCCGTAGACCACCGTCGGCACGACCGACGCCTGCGCCGCGATCGCCAGCACGAACGGCCCCTTTTTGAACGGGCGAAGCGGATACGCGGTGCCGCGCGTCCCCTCGGGAAACACGATCACCGAGCGCCCCCGGGCGATCCGGGTGGCCGCTTCCTCGTACGAGGCAAACGCGGACTTCCGATTGTTGCGGTCGATCGGCACCGTGCCGATCGCGCGCGCGCCGGGGCCGAAGATCGGAATTTTGAGGATCTCCGCCTTCGCCACGAACGCGAAACGCGGGATGATCGACCCCAACACGAACACGTCGAACCAGCTCACATGGTTCGACGCGAAAATCCGCGGGACCGTCGTCGACTCGGCCAGCCGCTCGGCGCCATGGATCCGGACCCGGATACCCGCTGCCGCGACGATTGCCCGCGTCCAGGTGTGCGCGATCCAGTCGTATACCCCGCCAGGGCGGTCCTTGACGCCCAGGGCCGCGGCAATGACGGCTAACGCCGCATAGGGCGGCGTCAGAACGACTATAACGACGGCAACGCACAGCGTTCGGATCCAGGCCATCAACTGGAAAAGTGATCGGAGCCACCAGGCGGGTCAACGCGCGCCATCTCCCAGCGCGCCACCCGCTTGGCGATGCGACCGGCATCGCAGGCCGGACACAACGTCGCCGCTGGGCGGCCCGTCATCATGGCACGGGAGCCACCACACGCGACGCAAGGGAGCAGGCCGTTGCTCTGACCATCTGTCGATGGCTCGATAAAGATCGGCCGAAGAATGTTACCGGCCGTGTCGGGCAACGCCGCGGCGAGTCGGGCACACTCCTCGACGGAAAAGAAGTTGGGCAGACGCAACTCACGTAACTGCCGAAGACCCGCTAGAGGCGCCAGGGAGCCGTCCATGGGCCGGACATTGGCGAGCGTCAAATACGCGAGACTCGAGAGGCGCGCGAGCGGTTTCAGGCTGGCGGCCTTGAGCGCGCTCCACATACCACCGCCAATGTGCAACGCCGTGAGTCGTGGCAACGACGGAAGCGTGTCCAGGTCCAACCGCCCGACATTCTCCAGATACAGTGTGCGCAGCGTCGGGATGCGTGCCAGAAACGAGAGGTCGGTCAGGGCCGGAGCCCAGCCCACCAGGATGTGCTCGAGCGATGAGCTCGTCGCGAGCGGACTCAAGTCGATGCGTTTGACGTGAGTGAGATAGACCGCCCGTAATCGAGGAAGACCCGCGAGGACTCGTATGAGCTCGTCGCTCGCCGGATTGGCCCAGACGGCGACGAGGCCGAGCGTCGCGCCGAGGCGATCCAGGCGCGCCGCGGTCCCGCGCGTTGCCACGAACGTAGCGTCAGCCGGCAGCGCCGATAGATCGTCGAGGATGGGAGCGTCGGGCACCACAAGCGCATACAGCTGCGACCCCTGCTCGTTTGCGGCTTGCAGGTTCGACGCGAGGCGAGGATACAGGTCGAATGCGCTCACTCAACCAAAGTGATCGTAGCCACCAGGCGGGTCAACGCGAGTACCGCTGAGCGTTACCTCGACGCGTCCCTGCGCCGCGTCGGCGTCGACCGTGCCGATCTCGGTCAGTGGGAGGCCGAAAGCGCGGGTGAACGCCGGCGCGTCGAGCTCGGCATCGGGGCGAGTGACAACCAGGAGCTCGTACTCCTCGCCTGACGCCGCGGCCTCGAGTGGGTCAATGCCGTCGATATGCGGCAGGCGAGACAGGTCGAGCGTGAGTCGGACACGGCTGGCGGCGGCGATGTGGCGAGCGTCTGCGACCAACCCATCGGAGATGTCGATCGCGGCAATGACGCCATGATTGGCGAGCCAGCGCGACTCCAAGAGGCGCGCCTCCGGGTGCGCGAAACGAACGCGCGACGCGGGGTCCGGGGCGCGGGCCGCGGACAGCTCACGAAGCGCGGCCAGCGGGCCGCCGAGAATGCCGGTGACGTACAGGCGGCCGCCGGGACGCGCTGCGCCGCGCGACAAGGGGTGAGCGGCAACGCCGAGCACCGTGATCGTGAGCGATAGTGCTTCTCCGCGCACGACATCGCCGCCTACTATATGAGCGCGCGCTGCGCGCGCGGCTTCGCCAACGCCACTCGCAAGGTCCGGCACGGCCGCGAGCCACGACTCGGGCAGCGTGAGAGCCAAGAGCAGAGCCAGCGGTGTGGCAGCAACAGCTGCGAGATCGCTCAACGCGGCGGCCGTCGCGCGATAACCTATCTCGGTCGGCGACAGCCAGTCGCGACGAAAATGGACGCCCTCGACGCTCGTGTCCGTGCTCACCAGCAGTCGTTGGCCATCTGGCACCACGAGCTCCGCGGCATCGCCCCCGATCCCCACCGCCGACTGCCCCCAACGCGCCAGCATGGTACGGATTACTTCAAACTCGCTCACAAGTGATCGCCGACTGACGGGAGCTCGGCGAGAACCGGGTAGCTCGGCACCTGCGGCGAGAACGCTCGATCCCATGCGCCACTGAGGGATGCCGCGACGTCGTCGAGTGTGACCGCGCGCGTGGTTCGATCCGCGCTCGCGATCTCGGCTGCCGTCCCATGGACCCATGCAGCGATGCCGGCGCTCGTGAATGGATCTTCCGTTTGGGCGAGCAACGTGCCCGCTATTCCCGCGAGGAGGTCGCCGCTGCCTCCCGTCGCGAGCGCCGGCGTGCCGGCGGCGCTCACGATGCGATCGCCCGAGGCCGACGAGATGATCGTCGGAACGCCCTTGAGCAGCACCGTCGTCTTCGCGCCCAGGTCTCGGGCAAGAATGGCACCCGTCTGGAAACGATCAGCGAGCACCTGATCGACGGTGCGTCCGACAAGCCGGCCGAACTCGGCCGGGTGTGGAGTGAGCAACGTCGGGCGGCCTCCGAGTGCGGAAGCCAGCTCGGAGACCCTGCCAGCATAAATATTCAGCGCATCGGCGTCGACAATCGTCGGGCCATGCCAGCGCGAGAGCACACGCGTGAGTACGGCCCGCGCGGCGTCGGTGGTGCCCAGTCCAGGACCGATGAGGACCGCATGGGCGTACCCGGCGATCTCGCGATCGACTGTCGCGTCGTCCGTCGGCCACGGAAACGCTAGCGACTCGGGCGCGATCGTCTGCGCGACCGCGACGTTCTGAGGGGCAACGAAGAGCCGCACGAGACCGATGCCGCTCGCGTGCGCGGCACGCGCGGCCAGAATGGCGGCGCCCATCATCGATTCGCCACCTGCTACGATCGCCAGACGCCGGCGCGTGCCTTTATTCGAGTCGGCCGCGATCGCGGGCGTATGCGCACGGACCCAGGCGGCGTCGAGGAGAGACGGACCGGAGGAGAGCAATGGCAGGCCGATGTCGAGCACCGCAATCCGGCCGGCTGATCCGCGTGCGACAAGTAAGCCTGTCTTAATCGTGCCGAACGTCAGCGTAAGATCCGCCGTCACCGCGTGCTCGGCAGCGCCAGTCGTGGCATCGACACCGCTCGGGATGTCGAGGGCGACAACGAGCGCGCCCGCTGCATGGCGCGCGGTGATTGAATCGATGGCCTCGGCAATCGGAGAGCGTGGCGCACCTGTACTGCCCGTGCCGAGCAAGCCGTCGATCATCAGGCGTTCGAAACCGAGCGGCCGACCGATCGAGACCAGGGGTGCGGCGGCTGCACGCTCCGCCTCGGCGTCCGGCGTGCGCGGCGGCATGACTTCGGTGACACGAACGGAGACACCCGCACGGGCGAGAGCGCCCGCTACCACCCACGCATCGCCGCCGTTATTTCCCGGGCCGGCGAAGACGGACACGCCGCGCGACGCGCGAACGGGATATCGGCGGATGATTTCAGCCGCGGCCGCGAGACCCGCGGCTCGCATGAGCGCACGGGACGGAATGCCACCCGCGATCGCCTTGGAATCGTGTTCGGCGCTCTCAGCAGCCGTCGTGACGGCTACGCCCGCTGGGCGGCGTTCCACGGATAGTTCTGCTCGAACGCCTCGTCGAAATCGAAGACGGCGAGAAAATCATCGCGCGTGTCCGTGGGCTGACTGATCAGCAAGTTCAGCTCGACGAGCGTGAACACGATGTCGCCCAGGTCGCCCGTCGAACGGACACCCCAGTAGTTCAACACGAGCCGCGCCAACACGCCGTAGCGGTCGAGCGCCAGATCGCGGCACGCAATCGCCAGCTCGCGACCGGTAATGTGGCGGCGCTCGGTCAACCGCGCCTGACAGAACTCGAGCGCGGAGAGAACGAAGAGATAGGCGCACTCGTGAAAGCGGCGCTCTCGTAGCCGGATCTGGTCCATGATCCCGTCACGAAACGCGAGCTCGGCCACGCTACTGCCTCACACCTTCTGGCACAGGATACAGCGGGAACGCGGTCGTCAGCTCGCGCACGTCCTCGCGCACCGAGCGCGCCACGGTCTCGTCTGTCGGCGCCAACAATACTCGATCGATGAAACCTGCCACGCGTCGCATCTCCGGCTCCTTGAACCCGCGCGTCGTGACCGCGGGCGTGCCGATGCGAATCCCGCTCGTGACGAACGGAGACTGCGTCTCCTTCGGGACCGTGTTCTTGTTGACCGTGATCCCCGCGAGATCGAGCGCCTTCTCAGCCACCTTCCCCGTCAGTCCCTTGTTGCGCAAGTCAGCCAGCATCAGGTGCGTGTCAGTGCCGCCGGATACGATCTGATAACCGCGTTCGATCAATGCAGCGGAGAGCGTTTTCGCGTTGGCGACAATCTGACGGGCGTAGACGGCGAAGGCCGGGTCTGCCGCTTCTTTCAATGAAACGGCCTTTGCGGCTATGACATGCTCGAGTGGTCCGCCTTGAAGGCCCGGGAAGACCGCTTTGTCGATGGCCTTGGCGTGGGTCTCTCTCGACAGGATGAGGCCCCCACGCGGACCACGGAGTGTCTTGTGTGTCGTGGTCGTGACGACGTCGGCGTACGGGACTGGAGACGGGTGGACACCCGCCGCGACGAGGCCGGCGATGTGCGCCATATCAACCATGAAATAGGCGCCGACTTCTTTCGCGATCTCGGCGAACGCCGGAAAATCGAGCGTGCGGCCGTAGGCACTCGCACCCGCGATGATCATGCGTGGATTGTTGGCACGCGCGAGCGCGCGCACCGCATCCATGTCGATCCATCCTTCGTCCGTCACTCCGTAGTGGACGGCCTTGTACAGAATGCCGGAGAAGTTCACCGGGGAGCCATGCGTCAGATGGCCACCCTGCGACAGGTCCAGACCCAGGAACACATCGCCTGGTTTCAATAGGGCAAAGAAGACCGCTTGGTTTGCTTGCGCGCCAGAATGGGGCTGGACGTTGGCATGCTCGGCGTGGAAGAGCGACTTCGCCCGGTCGATCGCGAGCTGCTCGATCTGGTCGACGAACTCACAGCCGCCATAGTAGCGCTTGCCCGGCAGCCCCTCGGCGTACTTGTTCGTCAGCGGCGTGCCCATGGCTTCCATCACCGCCGGCGAGACGAAATTCTCGCTGGCGATGAGCTCCAAGCCATCGGACTGCCGCTCGATCTCGCGCTCGATGAGCCGCGCGACCTCAGGGTCCGTCTCGTTCAGTGCCGTGCCCGGCGGGCAGCGGTCCCAATTCCACCATTTCATCACGATAGCCCCATCATACAACGCCACTCTTAATCTTCATAGAGGGATCGGCCGATCACGATCCGCTGAATCTCGGACGTCCCCTCGTAGATCTCGGTCACCTTCGCATCACGGAATAGCCGTTCGACCGGAAAATCTTTCACGTAGCCGTACCCGCCAAAGACTTGCACTGCTTGTGTGGTCAGCCACATCGCCATCTCGCTCGCCGTCAGCTTGGCCATGGAGCCCAGCTGCGTCACCCGCTCGCCCCGATCCTTGGCCGCCGCGGCGGCAAACAGGAGCGCCCGCGCGCCTGTGTAACGGGTCGCCATGTCCGCCAGCTTGAACTGAATCGCACCATGGGCCCGGATCGGCTGCCCAAAAGTGCGCCGCTCGCCCGCGTAACGAATCGAGTGCTCGAGCGCCGCGCGGGCGATGCCCAGCGCTTGAGCCGCAATACCGAGCCGCCCATGCTCCAGCGATCCTAATGCATAGACGAGGCCCTCCCCCTCGGTTCCAAGCAGCCGATCCGCCGGTACGCGGAGGTTGTCGAACGCGAGCTGCACCGTCGGCGAGGCGCGGAGGCCCATCTTGTCCTCCAGCTTCCCGACATGGAATCCCGGCAGATCCGGCGTAATAACGAACGCCGAGATCCCCCGCGCGCCCTGCCGATTCTCGCCCTGGTCTGTCCTTGCCATCGCCAGAATCACGCCGGCGCGATTGCCGTTTGTGACCCAGGCTTTCGTCCCATTCAAGACCCAGCAGTCGCCATCGCGGACCGCCTGCGTCCGGAGCGCCGCGGCATCCGACCCGGCGTCGGGCTCCGACAACGCGAACGCGCCGAGGAGCTCGCCGCGCGCCATTGGCTTGAGGAACCGCTCCCTCTGCGCCTCGGTTCCGTGCTCGAGGAGCATCTGCACCGGCAGCGAGTTGTGCACCGAGAGCAACACGGCCGTCGACGCGTCGGCGGCCGCGATCTCCTCCAGCGCCAACAAGTAGGTCACCGTGTCGACGCCGAGACCGTCGTACTCCGGCGGGATCAGCATCCCGAGGAATCCCAGCTCGGCGAGCCGCGGGATCACGTTTGGGTCAGGCTCCCCCTCGTGATCCCACTTGGCGGAGAACGGCGCCAACGATTCGGCCGCGAACTCGCGCGCGAGACGTTGCACCTCGCGCTGTTCCTCGGTGAGAGACAAGAACTCTTGCATCAATCGTATTGATAGAAGCCGCGCTTGGACTTTCGTCCGAGCCAGCCCGCGGCGACGTACTTTCTGAGGAGCGGACAGGCGCGATACTTGGGATCACCCAGGCCATCTCTCAGTACATCGAGTATCGACACGCACGTGTCGAGGCCGATGAGATCAGCGAGCGCCAAGGGGCCCATGGGGTGATTCATGCCGAGCGTCATGACGGTGTCGATCGCCTCTGGCGTGCCGACGCCCTCCATGACGCAATAGGCCGCTTCGTTGATCATCGGCATCAAGACGCGGTTGGACACAAAGCCCGGATAGTCGCGGACCTCGACCGGGGTCTTTCCCAGATACTTGGCGAGGTCTACGACCGTCGACGTGGTCAGATCCGAAGTGGCCAGACCACGAATAATTTCCACGAGCTTCATCACCGGCACCGGGTTCATGAAGTGCATCCCGATCACTTGTGCGGGCCGGCGCGTCTTTGCCGCGATCTCGGTGATGGAGATCGAGCTCGTGTTGGACGCGAGGATCGCCGATGGCGGGGCGATGTCATCGAGGCGCTTGAACAGCTCGAACTTGAGTCCCGCGTTCTCCGACGCGGCCTCGATCACGATATCGGCGTTTCCGGCAGCCGAGAGGTCGGTCGAGGCGCCGATGCGGGCGAACGTGGCGTCACGAACGTCTTGAGGGATCGTGCCCTTCTTCACTTGACGATCCAGATTCGACCCGATGGTCGTCCGCCCGCGCGCCAGCGCATCCTCGGAGACATCGACCATCGTGACGGGGATCGAGGCGAGCGCCAGCGTGTGTGCGATCCCGTTGCCCATCTGTCCCGCGCCGATCACGACCGCGCGTTCGATCATTACACGCGCTCGACGGAGAGGGCCACCGCGTCACCGCCACCGAGGCACAGCGTGGCCAAGCCGGTGCGCTTGTTGCGATCGCGGAGCGCGTAGAGCAGCGTCGTGAGGACGCGCGCGCCGCTCGCGCCGATCGGGTGGCCGATGGCTATCGCGCCGCCGTTGACGTTGACCCGCGCCCAGTCCCAGCCGAGCTCCTGGCCATCCGCCAGCGCTTGCGAGGCGAACGCCTCGTTCGCTTCGATCAGGTCGTAGTCGCTGATCTTTGTGCCGGCCTTTTTCATGAGTGCGCGCACCGCAATGACCGGCGCAAAGAACAGCTCTTGGGGCTCGACCGCGCCCGTCGCATAGCCCGTGATTCTCGCCAGCACCGGCAGACCGTGTGCTTTCGCATACTCGGCCGACGCGACCACGAGGGCCGAAGCACCATCGTTCAGCGTCGAGGCATTGCCCGCGGTCACAGTCAGCTCAGCGGCCGACATGCCGCGAGCGTCCGAAGCAAATGCCGGCCGAAGCTTGGCCAGCGAGTCTATCGACGCGTCTTTCCTCGGCCCCTCATCTGACGAGATCGTCGTCGCGCCCTTCTTGCCCGGCACTTCCACGGGAATAATTTCATCGTTGAACTTGCCCGCTTCCATCGCGGCCACGGCGCGACGATGCGACTCGACAGCGAATTCGTCCTGGGCCGCGCGGGTCACGTGCGCCTTCTTGGCGGTGTACTCGGCATGGCCACCCATGTGCACGTCGCAGAACGAGCACCACAAGCCGTCTTTGATTACTCCGTCAACCAGCGATTGGTTGCCCAGTTTGACGCCCACGCGCATGCCATAGTTGTAGTACGGCGCGTTCGACATTGATTCTTGACCGCCGGCCACAATGAGCTCGGCATCGCCAGCCTTAATGGCCTGAGCGGCGAGCATGACCGCGGCCAGACCGGAGCCGCAGACCTTGTTGACCGTCAAAGCCGAGACACCGGCGGGAAGCCCCGCGTGAATCGCGGCCTGGCGCGCCGGCGCTTGACCAACGCCACCCTGGACGACGTTCCCGAAAATGACATCGGAGATGTCGGTCGCTTCAACACCCGAACGTTCAACAGCAGCACGAATAGCAACCGCGCCGAGTTGTGGGGCGGTCAAAGGCGAAAGTCCGCCAAGGAAGCGGCCGACTGGCGTACGGGCCGCGGAGAGAATGACTGCGTCAGGCATTGGATGAAGAAAGAGTGAGAGACCGGGTCTCGGTCTCGTGTTTGACACGCGCGATAAAATCGGCGACGGGGACCGGCGTCGGACGCTGCTTCTCGCCTGCCCCGCGAACGCTCACGGCGACACTATCGGCCTGCGCTTCGCGCGGACCGATGACCGCCAGATACGGCACTTTCATGAGGTTCCCCTCTCGCACGCGGTACTGCAACGTCTCGGCGCGCGCGTCGAGATGCGAGCGAATACCAGCAGCCCGCAGTCGATCATGGACGGCCGACGCAACCGATGCGACGTCGTCGGTCAGCGGGAGGACCCGCACCTGCTCAGGCGCGAGCCACACTGGGAACGCTCCCGCATAGTGCTCGATCAACCCGCCGACGAACCGCTCCATCGAACCCACCAGCACCCGGTGCAACATGATCGGCCGGTGCGGCTGATTGTCTGCGCCCGTGTACTCGAGCTGGAATCGTTCGGGTAAGTTGAAGTCGAGTTGCACGGTCGGTCCTTGCCAGTAGCGCCCGATCGCATCAACCAGCTTGAAATCGAGCTTCGGGCCATAGAACGCACCGCCGCCGGCATCGATCTTGTACGGCTGACCACGACTCTCCAGTACATCGGCCAGCGTTTTTTCGGCTTCGGCCCAGACTTCGGCGCTGCCGAGCGATTTCTCGGGGCGAGTCGAGAGCTCGATCAAGTACTCGTAGCCGAATACGCCCAGAATTTCGTGGACGAGATCGAGCAAGCGGCCGATCTCGGTACGCACTTGGTCCGGGGTGCAGAAGACGTGCGCGTCATCTTGTGTGAACCCGCGCACGCGGAGCATCCCGTGCAGCACGCCGCTCCGCTCGTAGCGGTAGCAGGTGCCGAACTCGGCATAGCGAATCGGGAGGTCGCGATACGAGCGCGGCTTGGACTGATAGATCGCGATATGTCCGGGGCAATTCATGGGCTTGGGCCGATACAAGGCGCCTTCAACGTCCATGGCCCCGAACATGTTCTCGCGAAATGTCTGCAAGTGACCAGAGATCTCGAACAGACGCTCGCTGGCGATGTGCGGTGTGTACACGAGCTCGTAGCCGTGTTGCAGAACGAGATTCCGCTCGAAGTTCTCGATCTCGTTCCGGATGACCGCACCTTTCGGATGCCAGAGGATCAGACCGGGACCGACTCGCTGGTCGGTGGAGAACAAGTCGAGCTGCGCACCGAGCACGCGATGGTCGCGCCGCTTGGCCTCCTCGAGCCGATGCAGATGCTCGTCGAGCGCCGGCTTCGACCAGAACGCGGTGCCATAGATGCGCTGGAGCATCGGCCGCTTCTCATCGCCGCGCCAATACGCGCCCGCGGTGTGCAACAGCTTGAAGTGCTGCAGGTACCCGGTGTCGGGCACGTGCGGACCACGACAGAGATCGGTGAACGGCCCGTCAGTATAGGTCGAGATCACCTCATCAGGCCCCAGATCGGCGATGCGCTCGAGCTTGAGCGGGTCATCGGCGAACTCGTCCAACGCCTGTTCGCGCGACACCTCTCTGCGTACGAACGGGAAGCCCTCGGCCACGACCCGCTGCATCTCCGCCTCGAAGAGCGCGACGTCCTCGGGCGTAAATGGCTCGGCGACCCCGAAGTCGTAGTAGAAGCCGTCCTCGATGGCAGGGCCGAACCCGATCTCGGCCGATGGTCGCAAGCGGCGGACCGCGGTCGCCAGGATATGGGCCGCCGAGTGGCGGAGCACACCGAGGGAACGCGGGTCCTTTTCGGTCAAGACCACGAACTCGCCGTCCTCCCGGAGAGGTGTAACGAGATCTTGCACTTGTCCGTTTACGACAACCGCGATCGCGGCCTTCGCCAGGCGCGGCCCGATGGACTCGACCACCGCGAGCGGAAGGGTCCCCTCGGGTACTTCACGCAAGGAGCCGTCTGGCAGAGTCAATCGCAGCATTCGGGGCGGAGCGCTTGTGGTCACACTACTTACCCCCGCCGAGCATCGGCGCGAGTGCGGTTTGATGGCGGAAATAGAACACCACGCCGGCGACGGTCACGATCGCGACAGTCAGCCATATTGCGTACCGTAGTCGTGGTCGCGGCGGGGTAGGATTCGGCTCGTTCACGGGTCCGAAAAAGTGGCCTTGTTCTTGCCCGCCACGGACTTGGAAGCTAATCGTTCCGATCCACGCCTCGCCACGGGAGTCTCCCTATGTCTCGGTATCGGATCCGCGTCAACGACGACGACGAGAGCTCGCCAAACGGCCTGCTCCTGCTGGCCGCTGGGGCGCTCGCCGGGCTTGCGGCCGGGGTGTATCTATCACAACGGTTCGGTGGCGTGCGATTCGGCGCCCAGGCCAAGCAGCAAAAGGCAGAGTACGACGAGGAGGACCACGAGGAGCTCGACGAAGAGGCGTTCGAGAGCGCCAATGAGGAGCTCGAGGAACGTGTCCTCTCGGCCTTTACGAACGATCCCACCCTTCGCGAGCGCGCGGTCGACATCGGCGCCGTGGCCGAGCATACGATCGAGCTCACCGGCCACGTGTTCACGGTTCGCGAGTCCGACCACGCCTCCGTTATCGCCCGTGGCGTGCCAGGGGTCGAGACGGTCGTCAATCGGCTGAGCGTGCGTCAGGACGAGCAGGCTGAGGAGACGGATGAACTCGTCGACGATGATGCGGAGGACGACGCGGAAGAAAATGCCCAGTACGCCGAGAGCGATTGGGGCGAAGAGGACGTTGCCGATCCGCTGCCGCCAAGGCCGGTAGACACGCATACGGCGCAAGATTTGCGCACGGAAGGCCCGCCATCCGCATGACCGCCGCCATCGTTATCTTGACCCGATGACGGCCAGCATCCCCGAGACGGCGCGTCCCGTGATCACGGACGCCGAGATCTACGATCGTTGGATGGCGAGCGGGGGGTTTACCGCCCACGCCAGGCGGTCCCGCCGAGTGGGCGGGGACAAAGATCCGTTTGTGATCGTCATGCCGCCGCCAAACGTCACGGCCGTCCTGCACGTCGGCCACTCGCTCGGCGCGGTCGTCCAAGATGTCTTGATCCGCTGGCGCCGCATGGTCGGTGATGACGCGCTGTGGGTGCCCGGGACAGACCACGCGGGGATCGCGACCCAGAACATCATTGAGCGGCAGCTGCTGGCCGAGGGCTCGTCGCGTCAGGCCATCGGGCGCGAGGCGTTCGTGGAGCGTACCACCACCTGGGTCGCCGAGACTGGTGGCACCATCCTGCAGCAGCTGCGTGCCGTTGGCGCATCGGCTGACTGGACGCGGACGCGATACACGCTCTCGCCGGAGCTCTCGCGGGCGGTCCGCGAAGCGTTCGTGCGCCTCTACGATGAAGGACTCATCTATCGCGGCCACCGGGTGATCCACTGGTGCCCGCGCGATCTCACGTCGTTGAGCGACGAGGAAGCCGAGCACGAGGAGACGAAGGGGCAGCTGTATTACGTGAGGTACCCGCTGGCCGGCGATCCCTCGCGGGCGATCACGGTCGCCACCACGCGTCCCGAGACGATGCTCGGCGACGTGGCGGTCGCGGTGCATCCCGACGACGAGCGCTATCGCGACTTTATCGGCAAGAACCTCACACTGCCGATTGTGGGCGTCGATATCCCGGTGATCGCCGACAACGCGGTCGACCCGGCGTTCGGCACTGGCGCGGTGAAGGTGACGCCTGCGCATGATCCCAATGACTTTGAGATCGGGCAGCGGCACAATTTGCCGATGCCCGTGATCATGGCGCCGGACGCTCGGATGGAGGGTGACAGGGTTCCCGAGAGGTTCCGAGGGCTCGATAGATTTGACGCGCGCGCGGCGATCGTGGCCGAGCTGCGCGAACGCGGCGCGCTCACGCAGACGAAGGAGATCGAGCACGCGGTGCGGCACTGCTATCGGTGCGACACCATCGTCGAGCCACGCCTATCGGATCAGTGGTTCGTCCGCATGAAGCCGCTCGCCGACCGCGCGTTGGACGCCTACCGACAGGGCTATGTCCGCATCCTGCCGGAGCGATACGAGAAAGTCTACGAGAACTGGCTCGAGGGGATCCGCGACTGGAACATCTCGCGCCAGCTCTGGTGGGGCCATCGTATTCCGGTCTTCTATTGCGACGCGTGTGGCTGGTACGGCGCGAAACGCGAGGATCCGACGTCGTGTCCAGCCTGTGGCACGACGGGGCAGATCCGACAGGACGAAGACGTGCTCGACACGTGGTTCTCGTCCTGGCTCTGGCCAATGTCGACGCTCGGCTGGCCCGACGACACGGCGGATCTCAGAGCGTTCTATCCGACCGATGTGCTGGTCTCCGCTCCCGAGATTCTATTTTTCTGGATCGCCCGGATGGTGATGTCGGGGCTGCATTTCATGGGGCGCGTGCCGTTCCATACGATCCTGCTGACCGGCACGGTGCGCGATACGCAGCACCGCAAGATGTCGAAGTCGTACGGCAACGGGATCGATCCGCTCGATGTCGTGCAGTTATTTGGCGCGGATGCGCTGCGCTACACGCAGCTCGCCTCGAGCGGCATTGGCGCCGATATCATTCTTGATCCGAACGAGATCGAGGAGAGCTTCGCGCCCGGGCGCAACTTCGTCACGAAGCTCAAGAACATCGCTCGGGCGTTGGAGCGCGTGGGTCCGGACGATGTGCGGCGCATGGGCGAGTTCGCGAAGCCCGAGTTCTCGCGCGCGGACTGCTGGATCCTGTGCCGGCTCGACGCGGCGATCGGCGCCTGCGACGCGGCGCTCGGACCGCCGCGGCCCGAACGCGGGATCTGGAGCGACAACCGGTACGAGGGGCTGCGGCTCAACGAGTACGTCGAGGCGGCACGCACGTTCGTCTGGGACGACTTCGCCGCCTGGTACCTCGAGCATTGCAAGGCGCGGCTTGCGCCCGACTGGGACATGCGCGACCGCGCGGTCGCCCGGGCGATTCTGGTGCATGTGTTCGATATGGCGTTGCGGCTCTTGCATCCCGTCGTGCCGTTTGTCACCGAGGCGCTCTGGGAGCACCTGCCGACCACGGACGAACACGCGATCCTGGCGATATCGCGTTGGCCGAGCGCGCGCGACGGGTGTACCGATGGGAAGCGAGGGACCGAGTACGAGCGCGTGCGCGAGGCCGTGAGTGCGCTTCGGCAGCTGCGGGCCGACTATAACGTGCCGCCCCGCCGGGTGCTCGACGCGACCATCGTCCCGACCCTTCGGTCGCGTACGGTGTACGTCGAGGAGGCTGAAGCGGTTGGTCGGCTCGCGGACTGCAACGTGCGGGTGGGCGAGGCGAACGGTACGTTATCCGCGACCGCCGTGCTATCCGACGGATCCTCGGTCGTGCTGTCGTTGGCTGGCGCGATCGACGCCGAGAAAGAGTGCGCGCGGTCAAAGGGCGAGCTGACGAAGCTGTCGGCGCAGTTGGAGTCGCTCCGGAAGCGACTCGCCAATGAGCAGTTCGTGAACAATGCCCGACCTGATATCGTCGAGGACGAGCGGCGGAAAGAGCGCGAGTGGACACTACGGGAGGTGGAGCTGGCGCGGAAAGTTCGCGCACTGTGCGGGTCGTAGTACGCGGCGCCGGCCGCTCCGCGGCGGCGACCGCACACTGCCCGCCTCTTTGCTTGCGACATCTGATAGCGCCGATACTACTGATGGCAGTTATCGCGGCGTGTGCTTCAGAACAGTTCCCGCCAGGAGGCCCGGAGCGTCACGCTCCGCCGAGGCTGATCGAGCTGATCCCTGAAACAAACGCCGTCAACGTGACCACCAACCGCGCGGTGTTCCGCTTCGACGAAGTCGTGAGTGAGCTGCCGACAGGTGTCGAAAGCCTCGACAAGCTCTTTCTCGTCTCGCCGAACGAGCGCAAGGCGCCGGTTTCGGCCGCCTGGCACCGCACGCATATCTCGCTGAGCCCACGTCACGGATTCCGTCCGAACACGGTCTACACGATCACGATGCTGCCGGGGATGACCGACCTGCGCGGCAACTCGATCAAGCGCGATACGACACTCACGTTCTCGACCGGTTCGACGATCCCGCCGACCGCGATTCGCGGTGTGATCTTCGACTGGGTGAAAGGCACCATCGCGCCGAAAGCCTTGATCGAAGCATGGGTCCCGCCGGACACGAACACGATCTGGGTCGCGGTCGCCGACAGCAGCGGCCGGTTTCTCTTGCCCCACCTGCCGGGGGGACAGTACACGATCCGAGGCTACATCGATCAGAACAACAACCGCCGACTGGATCTCCGCGAGCTGTGGGACTCGACCGGAGTCAAACTGACGGATAGCGCGAACGTCGAGCTTCTGACGTTCATCCATGACACGATCGGCCCGCGCATCGCCGAGGCGCGCATCGTCGACAGCGTCACGCTGCGCCTCACATTCGACAAGGGCGTCGACGTCAGCCAGTCGATCACGACGGCGCTCTTCACGCTGAAAGCGAAGGATTCGACCGCGATCCCCATCACGACCGCCGTGTCCGGCCGCACCTACGACTCCGTCCTCACCAACCGCAACCGGGCGCGGGACGACTCGTTGCTGCGCGCCGACTCGGCGAAACGCGCCGCGGCCGGCGGCGTCGGCGCTCGCGACACCGCCGCCCAGCGCGCCCGCAACATTCAGCGTCAATCGCGGCGCGACTCGGCCCGCGAAGCCCGGCTGCTCAAGCCGAGCAAGCCGAGCCCGGTCACGGACGCCGTGCTCTCGCTTGGATTGCCGCTGACTCCCGGTTCGTTCTACCGTGCGTCGTCGATCGGTCTGCGCAATCTCCTTGGGCATCCGCGGACTTCGTTTCTGGTATTCACCTCGCCCAAGCGCGACACGACAAAGGCTGATAGCACGCACGGCCGACGCATTCGAGGTCGCCAACCGGCGCAGCGAGATTCAGTCCCGCAGCGAGATTCAGTCCCATGAGTGACCCTCGCCGCGACCTGCCGTCGGTCAGCACTCTCTTAGAGAGCGCGGCCGTAGGCCGGCTCATGGCGCTCGCCCCACGCGCGGTAGTGGTCGACGCCGTTCGCGATGCCGTTGCGCGCGCACGGACGAACCCGGGCGCCGCGCCGCACGGTGAAGACGAGTGGGCGGAAGCGATCGGCGACGCCCTGGCGGCCAGATCACGACCGTCGCTCCGGCCGGTGTTCAATGCAACCGGTGTGGTCCTGCACACGAATCTCGGTCGTGCACCATTGGCCCGCGCCGCCATCGATGCGATCGCCGCGACCGCCGCCGGATACACGAACCTCGAGTATGACATCGAGCGCGCTGCGCGTGGATCGCGATATACCCACTGCGTATCTCTGCTCACGGAACTGACCGGCGCCGAGGACGCGATCGTCGTCAACAATTGCGCGTCGGCGCTCGTGCTCGCGCTCAACACACTGGCCGATGGCAAGACGACGATCGTTTCGCGCGGCGAGCTGATCGAGATCGGCGGCAGCTTCCGCGTGCCGGACATCATGGCCAAGAGCGGGTCCCGGCTCGTCGAAGTCGGCACAACGAACCGGACCCATCGTGGCGACTATGCCGCGGCCCTGGGGCCAGAGACTGGCGCGCTGCTCAAGGTGCATCGGAGCAACTTCGCCATCGATGGATTCGTGAGCGAAGCGTCGCTGGCCGATCTCGCGCCTCTGGCCGAGGAGCACGAGCTTCCGCTGCTGCATGACTTCGGCAGTGGGCTCATGATCTCGCTCGACGCGTACGGCCTGGCCGGCGAACCCACGGCGTCAGACTCGGTGCGCGCCGGAGCGACGCTTACCATGATGAGCGGCGACAAGCTGCTCGGTGGACCCCAGGCTGGCATCATGCTTGGCACGGCCGCCGCTATCGCGGCCGCCCGCCGCAATCCTCTTGCCCGCGCGCTGCGCGTTGACAAGTTGACGCTGGCCGCCCTGGAGGCAACGCTGACGCTGTACAGGGATCCGGCGACCGCCGTGCGCACCATCCCCGCGTTGGCGATGCTGACAGCACCCGTCGAGCGCATTCGCGAGCGCGCGCAGGTGGCCGCGCAGCGCATCACCGCGGAGGTCATTGAATCGCACGCCACCGTCGGCGGCGGCGCCTTCCCGACTGCAAGGATCCCCTCGGCCGCTCTTGCGATCGCGGGCGACGCCGGAACCGTGGAGCATCGACTCCGAGCTGGCGATCCCGCTGTTATCGGGCGGATCGCTAACGGCCGCTGCGTCCTCGACCTCCGTTCCGTGCCTGAGTCGGACGATGCGGCGTTCATCGAGACCGTGACCCGCGCGCTCGCATTCGCATGAAGGCCGTAGTATTCCTCGATCGCGACGGGACGATCATTCGCGACGAGCACTACCTCGCCGACCCTGATCGCGTGGTGCTCCTCGAGGGCGCCGCGTATGCTATCGCCCGCCTTCGCGAGGCAGGCCTGGCGGTTGTCGTCGTCACGAACCAATCCGGCATCGCGCGCGGCTTGATCACGCCCGCACAATATGAAGCGGTCCGTGCTCGTCTCGATTCGTTCGTAGCGGTCGACGCGACGTACATGTGTCCGCATCACCCCGATATCGACGGGGCTTGCGAGTGCCGTAAGCCCGGCCTGGAACTCTACCACAGGGCCATCCGCGATCTGGGACTCGAAGGTGCTCGGGTCGTGCTGATCGGTGACAAGTGGTCGGACATCGCGGCGGCTGACGCACTTGGCGGTTATGGCATCCTCGTACCGTCGGCCGACACCCCGGGGGAAGACCTCGCGCGAGCACCGCTAATAGCACCTACACTCGACGCAGCGGCCAGCATGGCGCTTCAGGCACGCATCGCGGTATTCGCCTCGGGCGGCGGCAGCAACATGCAGGCAATCGCCGAGCAGATGCCCTTAGCCCTCGTTGCGTCGAATCGAGCCGACGCCGGCGCGCTCGCCAAAGCCAGAGCTCGCGGCATCCAGACCGAGCTGATAGAGCAGCCGTCCAATGCCGAGGCGATGTTGGCGATGCTCCGGCGCCATCACATCGAGCTCATCGCGCTAGCGGGGTACCTGAAACATGTGCCCGACGCCGTTACCCGGGCGTTTCGCGGACGCATACTCAATGTTCATCCGTCGCTCCTGCCCGCATTCGGCGGCGCGGGCATGTACGGCGAACGCGTGCACGCCGCGGTCCTGGCCGCCGGCGTGAAAATCACGGGCGCGACCGTGCATTTCGTCGACGCCGACTACGACCGTGGCCCGATCATCGCCCAAGCGCCGGTCTGGGTGCAGCCCGACGACACACCGGCGACGTTGGCGGCTCGAACACTCGAGGTCGAGCACAAGATCTATCCCCATTCCGTCGCCGCGGTCGCGGCCGGACGCATTACACTTGGGGCGGACGGACGAGTCATAGGCGACCTCCACCATCTGAGGGAGAACGAACCATTCGCACACTAGCCGCGCTGGCCGCATTGTGCGTCGTCGCGACATCCGCGACGGCTCAGGTGACGGAGACGGTCTCCGATTGGATCGCGCTCGATGCGCCGCCGGGCCAGGAACGCAGCGCGACGCAGATCATCGCGGCCAGCCTCCCAGGCTGGACGACCGACGCGCTCGGCGATCTGGTGAAGCGCGTCGGCAGCGGCTCGCCCCGCCGTGTCGTCGCCTGTGGGCTGGACGATGGCGGCTACATCGTCTCCGAGATCACGGACGCGGGCTACCTGCGACTGGCCGCGCCCGAGCGGTCTCGCCACTCGCCATTGTGGGATCAGTTCCACGAGGGCCAGCGTGTCCGCGTGCTGACCAAGAACGGCGCGCTCCCGGGCGTGATCGCGGTGAAGAGCACACACCTCTGGCGCCGTCGGAGCACGCCGGAAGCGCCGGTCACCATCGATGATCTCTGGCTCGACGTCGGCGCGCGGTCGCGTGCCGAGGTCGCGCAGATGGGGATCGCGATCCTCGACCCGGTCGCGAAGCAGTGGGCACCCTGGCGGTACGGTGAGTACGTCGCGGGACCCGAGGCCGCCGCGCGGGCGAGCTGCGCGGTCGTCGCCGGCGCCGCTAGCGCCAAGCCCACGCGGGGTGGCGAGACCATCTTCGTGCTGGCCGTCCAGCACAGTTTTGCCAGAACCGGCCTCCAGTCCGTGCTCGCGCGCCTCGGGCGAGTCGACACGCTCGTTCTCGTCGAGCCGGGACTCACGCCTGCTGACACGACGTTCGCCGTGATGCGCGCCGACGTCGCGGCGACGCCTCGCGTCACCACCACGATCGCGATCGGCGTCCGCGCGCGATATCCCGGCACGCTCGTCGAGTCTCTGCGAGCGGGCGACATCACCGCACTGGCGGGCGCCGTCGCGCAGTCTGCCGGTGTCGCGTCGGCGGCCCCCGCGGCATTGCACGGAGTGCCGACGGTGCCACCAGCCGCTCCCACGACCGCGGACAGCCTCACGCCGGTCGCCGATCTTCTGACGCAGGTCAGCACCGTCTACGGACCGTCCGGCCATGAAGCCGATGTCCGCCGCACCGTGCGTGGCTTGATCCCTCGTGCGTGGAATGTGCTGGGTCCCGCCGTGGATACCGCGGGCAACCTGTTCGTCGTGGCTGGCCCTCCCAAGGACACCGTTGTCTTCGTCGCGCATCTCGACGAGCTCGGATTCGATATCGTCCGCATCGAGCACGACGGCCGGGTGGTGCTCAAACCACTCGGCGGATTTTACCCGTCGTTGTGGGAAGGCCAGCGGGCGCTTCTGCATGAAGTGACGAAGTGCGACACGCCCATGCGCGGCGTCTTTATCCCGCGAGACAAGGCGACCGTGAAGCAGCCCGACACACTCTCGGCCTGGTTTGGGGTCGACTCCGCGGCGCTGGTGGCGTGTGGCGTGCACGTCGGGCAAGGCGTGACGTCAACCAAGCACCCGACCCGCCTCGGGCCGACGCGCTACACGGTGCGAGCGCTGGATGACCGCACTGGCGTGACGTCGCTCCTCCTCGCCATGCAGCAAATCGATCCGACGAAGCTGGATCATACGGTCATCTTTGCGTTCTCCACGCGAGAGGAGGTCGGACTGAATGGTGCGGCGGCATTGGCGGCGGAGTTCGGCACGAGCGTCAAACGGGTGCACGCGGTCGACACGTTCGTGTCATCCGACTCCCCGCTCGAGTCGCAACGCTTCGCGTACGCTCCCCTCGGTGCTGGCGCAGTCGAGCGCGCCCACGACAATTCCAGCGTCGCCCCGGCGGCCGAGGTGGAACGTGTGCGGCGGATCGCCGAAGCGTCGCACATCCCATTGCAGATCGGCACGACGAACGGCGGGAACGACGGCTCGGAATTTGTGCGCTTTGGCGCGTTCGATGTACCGCTGGCCTGGCCGCTCCGATACAGCCACTCGCCGGCCGAGGTCATCGATCTCTCGGATCTGCACGCGCTAGGACTCTTGATCGCGGCGGTTGCCGTCGCACCGGCCAAATAACATGCCGATCGCGCTCCTGTCGGTCACTGACAAAACCGGACTCGTCGACTTCGCGCGCGGGTTGGCCGATCTCGGTTGGGAATTGATCTCCACCGGTGGTACGGCCTCGTTGTTGCGCGATGCCGGCCTCACGGTGCGCGAGGTGAGCCAGGAGACTGGCCTGGCCGAGATGCTTGACGGCCGCGTGAAGACGCTGCATCCAGCGATCCACGGGGGCATTCTCGCGCGCCGCGATGACCCGGCTCATATGGAACAGGTATCACGCGCCGGGTTTCGACTGATCGATCTCGTCGTCGTGAACCTGTACGCATTCGCCGCCGCGGCGGCGACGGCCGGCATCGCGCCCGACGAAGTGATCGAGCGCATCGACATCGGGGGACCCGCCCTGCTCCGCTCGGCGGCGAAGAATTTCGCGCACGTGTTGCCTGTGGTCGACCCGGGCGACTATCCAGCTGTACTGGCCGCGCTTCGCGCGAACCAAGTGGATGGCGCGCTGCGGAGGCGATTGGCCGGGAAAGTGTTTGAGAATACGTCAGCCTATGACGCGGCGGTCGCGAAATGGTTCGCCGAACAAAGCGGCGAGGCGTTCCCCGAGCGATTGACGTTGGCGTTCGAGCGGGCCCAGACGCTTCGCTATGGCGAAAACCCGGACCAACGCGCGGCATACTACGTCGAGCATCCTGGCGCGGGTCTCGCCGCGCTCCAGCAGCTCGGCGGCAAGGAGCTCTCGTTCAACAACCTGCTCGACTTGGATGGCGCGCTCATGGCCATCGAGCCGTTCATGGGCGAGACGTGCTGCGCGATCATCAAGCACACGACGCCGAGCGGACTCGCGACCGGCGCGACGGCGCTCGAGGCCTATCAGAAGGCGCTCGCCACCGACCCGGTCTCCGCGTTCGGCTCGGTGATCGCCTTCACGACGATCGTCGACGATGAGGCCGCCAACGCGATCGCCTCACTCTTCGTCGAGTGCATCGTCGCGCCCGCGTTCAGCGACGGCGCGATCGAAATGCTCGGTCGAAAGAAGAACCTGCGGATCCTGGCCGGGCGCGCGGCGTGGGGCACCAAGGGCTTCGACCTCAAGCGCGTGCGGGGTGGCATCCTCGTCCAGGACCGCGTCGCGCCACCGGCTGTCTCGGACGACTGGAAGGTCGTGACCAAGCGCCAGCCCACGGAGCCCGAGCGGAGGGATCTCGAGTTCGCCTGGCGCGCCGTGGCGAGCGTGAAGAGCAACGCCATCGTCCTGGCCCGGGACGGCGCCACGATCGGCATCGGCGCCGGGCAGATGTCACGGGTCGACGCCTCGTTCCTCGCGGTGCACAAGGCCCGCGTCGCCGGCCTGGAGACCAAAGGGGCGGTCCTGGGCTCCGACGCCTACTTCCCCTTCCGTGACGGCGTCGACCACGCCGCCCAGGCGGGCGTCAGTGCCGTGATCCAGCCCGGGGGCTCCGTCCGGGACGCTGAGGTCATTGCCGCCGCCGACGAGCGCGGGATCGCCATGATCCTGACCGGGCGACGGTTGTTCAGGCACTAGCCGAGTGTCAAATTATTGGGCTATGGCATCTTCGACCGTCAAGAGCGGCAAGGCCCGGGACGTCGACTATCGTCCCTCCGCCAGTACGCGGAAGGCGCCGGCCGCGGCTGAGATAGATGAACGACCGTCGTACGGCGCGGCGGCGATCGCCGCGATACTGGTCTTCGGGCTCTATGTCCTCACGCTCGCGCCGTCGACGGCGATGTGGGACACGAGCGAGTACATCGCGGCCGCATACGTCCTCGGCATCCCACACCCGCCGGGCAACCCGTTCTTCGTGATCCTCGGCCACACGATCGGCATCCTCCCGATCGCGCCGAACTTCGCCTCCCGCATCAATCTCCTGGCAGCCGCCTGCAGCGCCGCCTCGGCCGGCATGTGGTTCCTGATCACGGAGCGCGTCCTCGCCAGTTGGCAGCCCTACCGCTGGCAGCGCATCCTCGGCGCGTCCGCCGCGGTGCTCATCGGCGCGACGGCGTTCACGGTCTGGAACCAATCGGTCGTGAACGAGAAGGTGTACACGGTCGCGCTCTTGTTCTTCGCCATTGTCGCCTGGCTCACGGTCCGTTGGTGCGATGACCCAGACGGTCCCAAGGCGGATCGACTGCTCGTGCTCTGCGCGTACCTCTGCGGGCTCGGATACGCGAACCACCCGGCCGGGTTCCTCGTCGCGCCGGCGGTTGTCGTGGCCGTGCTCGTGCGCCGGCCGAAAACGCTGATCCGCTGGCAGCTGATCCTCTCGTGCGTGGCCGCGGCCGCGATCGGGCTCACGCCGTTCATCTTCGAGCCGCTCCGCGCCGCGCACTTCCCGGCGATCAACGAAGGCGAGCCCACGGCCTGCACGACCACCATCACGGCGAAGTGCACGTTCGACAAGGTCACGTATCAACGGTTGATGGACAACGTCAACCGCGTGCAGTACGGCAAGCCCGATGTGAGCGACCGGCAGGCGCCGTTCCCGGCGCAGGTCAAGATGTGGTGGCTGTATTTCAACTGGCAGTGGCTCCGCGATCCGCACGACAAGAATCCGGGATGGCAAGCCGCGCTGGCGGTGACGTTCTTCTTCCTCGGTTTGTTGGGGGCTTACACCCATTGGAAGTATGACCGACGAAGTTTTTGGTTCTTCGGGCCGCTCATCTTCACGGTGACGCTCGCGCTCATCGTGTACTTGAACTTCAAGTACGGGTACTCGGAGTCGCCGGAGCTCGGGGACTCGGTCGCGCGCGAGGTGCGTGATCGAGACTACTTCTACTTGTGGAGCTATTCGGCGTGGAGCGTGTGGGCCGCCCTGGGCCTCGTGTTCGTATGGGAATCCGTCGCCACACTCATCGGCACGGAACCCGGCCCGCGCGGCGCGGGCGCCGTGCCCAAGAAATTCAGCTGGCTCGTCACGACGCCGGTCTTCGCGATCGCGTGTATCCCGCTGTTCACGAATTGGCACGCGGCATCACGCGCGCGTCAGACGGACACCCGCGACTTCGCGCACGACCTGCTCGACTCCGTTGAACCGTACGGCGTATTGGTGACCGTCGGGGACAACGACACGTTCCCCTTGTGGTATGCCCAGGAAGTCGAGGGGATACGCAAGGACGTCATCATCGCGAATACGTCGCTCCTCAACACCGACTGGTTCACCCGGCAGATGATTCGCCGGCCCGTGTACACGTACGACTCGCTGCAAGGTCCAGCGGCCTATCGCGGACACACCTGGCCGAAGCCGACGGGTTCCGTGCTCAAGATGTCCATCGCCGACGCTGACGCTGTCCCGCTCGCGGTCGAGCTGCCGGGCCCGCAGATCTTCAAGAAAGCCGGCACCGACATCGTCGCGACGATCGACCCGCGCAACCTCCAGCACGGGTTGTTGGAGCGGGCCGACGTGTTTGTGTTGCGTCTCATCCTCGACAATGACATCCGAACGGTCTACCTCAGCAGCACGTCGGGCAACTACGGCCGGCAGCTGGGACTGCAAGACTACCTGCTGAGCCAGGGTCTTGCCCGGAAGATCCTGCCAACCGTCCCGAAGACGACGAAGGACACGATCAACGTGCCCGGCGAGGGCTGGTTCGACGTCAACCGGTCGCTTGCGCTCTGGCAACAGGATTTCGAGGCGCCGAAGTCGCTCATCAGACGCGGCGACTGGGTCGACAAGCCGTCGGTAAACATTCCCGCGCTGTACGTCATGAACGGATATTTCCTTGCTGAGGCATTGACGCAAACGGGCGACACCAAGGACGCCCAAACGGTGTTCAAGACCGCTCAGGATGTCGCCAAAGCCGCGCACTTGGACGAGCTCCTCGGTCCCGCGCCGGCGCCGCCACGCCCTGCTCCATTTGGCGATACGGGCATCTCGCTCCCTGGTCCACGACGCACGCCCACACCGGCTCCCCCGTCGAAACCATAGGTCAGTAGGGCGTTTCAGTTTTGTAACGGGCCGCGCCACTGCTGGTGGCGCGGCCTTTCTACGCCGAACCTAGTGCTCGCTAGAGAACGCAGCGCTACGCATAACTGACAGGGGGTTTCGTGTTCGGCGAACCGATTTCGATGGTGACTGGGCTGTTCCTGATGCTCGCGCTGGGGTTAGCCCTGAGCTTCGAATTTGTGAACGGCTTCCACGACACCGCGAACGCGGTTGCGACGGTCATCTACACGCACTCGCTCAAGCCGTGGATCGCGGTCATCTGGTCGGGTCTGTGGAACCTCACGGGCGTGCTCGTGTCGACAGGCGCGGTGGCGTTCGCCGTGGTGGCGCTGTTGCCGGTCGAGCTGGTGATCAACGTCGGCTCGGGCGCGGGTTGGGCAATGGTATTCGCCCTCCTCATATCCGCGATCTTGTGGAACCTCGGCACCTGGTACCTCGGTCTGCCGGCGTCGAGCTCGCACACGCTGATCGGCTCGATCATGGGCGTGGGCATCGCGAACTCGATGTTGTCGTCGCACGTGTTCGGCGAAGGCGTGAACTGGGCGAAGGCGGAGGAAGTCGGCAGCTCGCTGCTCATCTCGCCGGTCGTCGGATTCTGCTGCGCGGGTCTCTTGCTGTTGCTCGCGAAGGCTTTGATTAAACGTCCCGAGCTGTATGCGCCTCCCGATCCGGAAAAGGGCCCGCCGCATTGGATCCGTGGATTGCTCATCCTCACGTGCACTGGCGTGAGCTTCGCGCACGGTTCGAACGACGGGCAAAAAGGCATGGGGCTCATCATGCTGATCTTGATCGGTATCCTCCCCGCCACGTACGCGCTCAACTCCGCCGACAACCAGAAGGACATTTCGGCGATCGTCGCGAACGCTCAGGCGGCTCAGCCGGTGCTCCAGAAGCACGCTCCCGGCGATCCGATTACTCCGCAAGCGGCGAGCGAGGCGCTCTCGGCGTTCCTCAAGACAACCGGTAAGGCGAGCGATACGACGTTCGCCGCGCTCGCCGAGGAGAACAGCATCCTCGCCGGTCAGCTGCAGGGCAAAACGAAGTTCGCCGATCTCTCGCGCGACGATCGCAAGACGGTGCGCACCGAGATGTATCTCGTGCAGAGCGCGATCGACAAGCTCGTCAAGCAGAAGAAGCTGCCGGACTCCACCGAGAAGAAGCAGCTCGTCGATCTCAAAAAGGGGATGGAGCACGCGACGAAGTTCATCCCCAACTGGGTGAAAGTCGCGGTCGCGGTCGCGCTGGGTCTCGGCACGATGATCGGGTGGAAGCGGATCGTCGTCACGGTCGGTGAGAAGATCGGCAAGAGCCACCTGACGTATGCGCAAGGTGCGTCGGCCGAGCTGGTCGCGATGTGCACGATCGGCGCGGCCGACT
>DATHNL010000159.1:0-3791 GCA_035486035.1 Gemmatimonadaceae bacterium | reverse complement strand
TCGGCGTCTCGGTGGCGTATCCGTTGCCGGGGACGAAATTCCACGACAAAGTCGTCGAGGAGCTCGGGGCGCAGCGGAACTGGGAGCATACGGACGACCTGGCCATGCTCTTCCGCGGGACGTACCGCACAGCGTTCTATCGCCAGCTGCGCGACGCGCTGCACCGTGAGGTCACGACGGGCGAGATCGACGCGCTGTATTGGAACGCGCTCGCGCACGAGTCGGTCGCGTAACATGCGTGCCCCCGCTCGGGCATTCGATGCCATGGCTGACGTGTTCGACCAGCGCTTCGGCGCGTGGCGGTCCGTCGCCGCGCAACGGAGCGCCGTCCGAGGCGAGCTCCTGCTGGCGTTTCCGCAGGGATCCTCGTTGCTCGAGATCGGCGGCGGAACCGGCGACGACGCCGCGTGGATGACGCGACAGGGCCGGACGGTCTTCCTCACGGATGCTTCACCCGCCATGGTGCAGGTGGCGCGGCAGCGACTCGGCGAGCGGGCCGCGGTCTGTCCCGCCGAGCAGTTGCACGAGCTCGACGAGCCCCTGTTCGATGGGGCGTTCTCGAATTTCGCGGCCCTGAACTGCGTAGCGGACCTGCGGCCGGTCGCGAGCGGACTGCAACGCTTGGTGCGGCCCGGCGGTCGGGTAGTGCTGGTGCTCTTCGGCACATGCCCGCCGGGGGAAGTCATCGTGCAGCTCCTGCGGCGCGACGTACCGGCGGCGTTCCGCCGGAGGCACCTGACCGCACCCGCCCGACTCGGTGGTCGGGAATTTGTCGTGCACTATCATCGCCCGCGCGAGGTCATCCGGGCGATGGCGCCTTGGTTCCGGTTTGTGGGACGGCGCGGTATCGGCGTGTGCGTGCCGCCGAGCGCGGCCGAGCCGTGGATCTCGGCGCATCCGCATCTCCTCGGGGCGTTGGCGGCGATCGATCGGGCGGTCGCGAGGCCACTGGCGTGGCTTGGCGATCATGTGGCGTATCGGTTCGAGCGCGTCGCATGACGGTGCACGTCGCATGACCGTGAACGCGGCGTTTCGCGCGGCGTACGCGGAGCAGCGGGCCGCCGAGGGGCGAGGCCGGCAATCCCTTTCTCTGCCGTACCTGAGGGAGGGGCCGCTGGCGAAGCAATGGGCTGTGCGTGCGCGCAGTTTCGACGCGCTCGCGCGATTCGTCGCCCGTACCCGACCCCGGCGCGTGCTGGATCTCGGCGCGGGGAATGGCTGGCTTTCGTATCGACTCGCCCTCGCCGGCATCACATCGGTGGCGGTCGACATGCGGGATGACGACGTCGACGGCCTCGGCGCCGCGACGTGCTACCTCGAGCAACCGTTCGGGCGGTTCGAGCGCATCGGGGCGTCGTTCGAGGCATTGCCGCTGGAACGTGGCAGCTTCGACATGGCCATCTTCAACGCGTCGCTGCATTACGCGATCGATCTGGATGCCGTGCTGGCGGAAGCCCGGCGCGTCGTGCGGCCTGGCGGCCACCTCGTCGTCCTCGATTCTCCGTTTTACGCGCTCGAGCGCGACGGCGAGGCGATGGTTCGAGAGAAGAAAAGCTCGGGCGCATACGACGCCACGCTGCTCGAACCACCGTTCATTGAGTATTTGACCAGCGAGCGTCTGCCAGGATGGCGACGACATCGCGTGTGGTATCCCCTGTGGTATGAAGTACGGCCGATCATCTCGTGGGTTCGTGGGAAGCGACGGCCATCTCGCTTTGATTTGTGGGAGAGCATCGTCTCATGATTGTCTTTGTGAACCCTCGGGCCACGCGCCCGAAGAATCGACGTTTCCCGCTGTCCGTGATGGCCGTCGGTGCAGGCCTGCCAGAGGGCGTCCCATGGGAGATCGTCGATGGGAACCGGCCCGACGTCGACGTGCTCGCTGAGATCACGGGATGGATCGAGCGGGGCCCGGTCAAAGCCGTGGCGTTCACGGTCATGCCCGGTCCGCAGCTCGTGCAAGCGGTCCCGTTGACGCGCGCGCTCAAAGACAAGTATCCCCGGTTGCCCATCGTGTGGGGCGGGAACTTTCCGAGCTTGTATCCGACACCGGTGCTGAACGCACCGTATGTCGACTGGGTGGTGCGCGGGCAAGGCGAGCACACGTTCGTCGAGCTTCTCGACGTACTCGATGGGAACAGAGACCCCAAGACCGTCGCGGGGTTGGCGTTCCGGGAAGCGGACGGTACGCATTGGATCGGACCCGAGCGGAAATGGGTAGGGCCGGCCGAGCTGCCGGCGCCCGCGTACCACAAGATCGACGTCGCCGACTACTTGCAACCGACATTCCTCGGTCGGCGGTCCGGCGTCTATCAGATGTCGATCGGCTGCCCGTACGGCTGCAAGTTCTGCGGCGTCATCTCGGTCTTCGGCAGCCGCGAGCAGATGGACACGCCGGCGCGGACCGCGACGCATCTGAGCTTTCTGGCGAAGCGGTATGGCATGGATTCCGTGCACTTCTACGACAACAATTTCTTCCTCGGTGAAGCGCATGCCCGCGAGCTCGCGGACCGCTTGATGCCGCTCGGCCTTCGCTGGTGGGTCGAGGCGCGGGTGGACGCGCTGCTGCGGTTCTCCGATGACACGTGGCGGAAGCTCGCGCGCGCCGGGCTCGCCATGGTCTTCTGCGGCGCCGAGTCCGGATCGGACGAGTCGCTCAAGAAAATGAACAAGAAGATCACGACGGCGCAGGTGCTCGAGGTCGCGGCCCGCTCGCGGCAGCACGGCATCATCCCCGAGTTCTCGTTCGTGTTCGGCGATCCGGACAATCCCGAGCCCGAGATCGAGGCGACGCTCGCGTTCGTGCGGCAGCTCAAGGCCGTGAATCCCGACATGGAGATGATCACCCACTTCTATACGCCTATGCCGCAGCGGCGGGGGACGTATGGCGGCGTTGATGCGGTCAGCTCGACACCGACGGACCTCGCGCAGTGGATCGAGCCCGAGTGGGTCGGCTGGATGACGTTCGAGGATCCCAACGTGCCGTGGCTGGATCGCCGTCTCAAGGCGCGGGTCGAAGACTTCGAGCTCGTGCTGAAGAGTCGGTTCCCGTCGGTGAACGACCGCCGGACGCAAGCCTGGGGCAAAGCAGTCGCGCGGTTGCTCTCCGCGCGCCGGTGGGCGGATGGCAACTACACCGATCCGCGGTTGCTGCGCACGGTGCGCCGTTGGGCGAGGAAAGCACCGGACGACCGCCAGGCCTACGGACATCTACGGCCCGCTCGCTGATGCTCCTCTCGGCGCGTGAGGCATACCGGCTGTGGGCGCCGACGTATGGTGAGAATGCGGTCACGTTTCTCGAGAACCAGCTCGTGACCGCACTCGGCCCGCCCGTCGCGGGCCGTCACCTGCTCGACGTGGGGTGTGGAACCGGTATGCGCTCGGGCGCCGCTGACGCGGCGGTCGCCGTTGGGCTCGACCTCAGCGCGGAGATGCTCGGTCGGGCGACTGGTGCTCGTGTCGTGGCGGATGTGGGCGCGTTGCCCGTGGCGAAAGCAACGTTTGACGTCGTCTGGTGCCGGCTCATGATCGGGTATGTGCGCGACCTCGGTCCTGCATATGCCGAGTTGGCGAGGGTCTGTCGCCCCCGCGGCGCGGTCGTCGTGACTGATTTTCACCCGGACGCCGTGGCTGCCGGCCATCGACAGACCGTTCGGGATCCCGATGGCGGCCGGCACGAGATCAAGCATCATGTCCACACGCCCGCGGCGCATCTCACGGCCGCGACGCGCGCGGGACTCCGCCTCGCCCGACACCAGCACGGAGCCGTCGGGCCGGCGGTCGAGTCATTC
>DATHNL010000158.1:0-3131 GCA_035486035.1 Gemmatimonadaceae bacterium | reverse complement strand
GTGTCGTCTACGCGCGCGGCGGCGATCCGAATCGCGCTGGCGAGCTTCCGAATCCGACATTCGTTCCGGCGGGGGTCGAGCAGGACATCTGGGTCGCGACGGTCAACGGCGGCGCGCCGCGCAAGGTCGGCGCCGGCAGTGAGCCCGAGGCCGGGCCGGCGGGCCTCGCGTTTATCCATAAGAATCAGATCTGGATGAGCGGCAGCGATACGGCGACGCAGCTGCTGCATACGCGTGGAGAGTTGAGCGACCTCCGGTGGTCACCGGACGGGACGCGTCTCGCGTTCGTGAGCGTGCGGGGCGATCACGCGTTCATCGGTGTGTACGACACGCGCGCGCGCACGCTTCGATATCTGGCGCCGGGGCTCGACCGGGATCAGGACCCGGTGTGGTCGCCGGACAGCCGATCGGTGGCGTTTCTACGGCTGCCAGCGGTGACGCGGACCGAAGTCTTTCGCGCTCGACGCACCGGGCGGCCGTGGGCCATCTGGGTTGCTGATGCGACAACTGGCGAAGGTCACGCCGTGTGGACCGCGGCCGAGGGCATGGGGAGCGTATTCCACCGGCTCGACGCGCGGGATCAGCTGTTCTGGACTGCGTCGGGGACTATCGTCTTCCCGTGGGAGCGGGACGGGTGGCAGCATCTCTACGCCGTCGGCGCCGAGACGAAATTGCTCACGCCTGGGGCATTCGAGGTCGAGAATGCGACACTGACCGCGGATCGTACAGCGATCCTGCTGAGCAGTAACCAGGATGATTCTCCTCGCCGTCACGTGTGGCGTCTCGATCCAGCGCGCGGCGCGATAACATCTGTCACGCATGGCGACGGCATCGAGTGGTCGCCCGTCGACGTCGCGGGCGGTGTCGCGCTACTCCACTCCGGCGCTCGCACGCCAGCGCGGCCGGCGATCTGGGGTGGCACGGCAGCGCTCCACGATGTCGCGGCGATCCCGGCCACGTTCCCAGCCGAGCGCGCGCTGGTGACGCCGACGGAGGTGACGTTCCCCGCGGCCGATGGCCTGCAGCTCCATGGGCAGCTGTTCATGCCGAGCGGCGCGGCGGGCGAGCGGCATCCGGCGATCGTGTTCTTCCACGGTGGCTCCCGCCGACAGATGCTGCTCGGGTTCCACTACATGGACTTCTATCACAACGCCTACTCGATCAACCAGTATCTCGCGAGCCGCGGCTACATCGTGCTCTCCGTGAATTATCGGAGCGGCATCGGGTACGGGATGGAGTTTCGGGAGGCGCTCAACTATGGCGCCACGGGCGCGAGCGAGTACAACGACGTGCAGGGCGCCGGCCTCTATCTGCGCGGCCGCGCCGACGTCGATCCGAAGAAAATCGGCGTGTGGGGCGGGTCATACGGTGGATATCTCACGGCGATGGCACTCGCGCGCAGCTCGGATCTCTTCGCGGCCGGCGTCGACTACGCCGGCGTACACGACTGGAATCTCGAGTTCGAGCCGCTCGTGCCGGGTTGGGACATCGCAAAGGATCAGAGCGCCCGGGCGATCGCATTCTCGTCGTCGCCCATGGCCGACGTCGATCACTGGCGCTCGCCGGTGCTCCTGGTGCAAGGCGACGACGATCGGAATGTCGTGTTCTCGCAGACCGTGCAATTGGCCGAGGACCTGCGCGCTCGACACGTGCACGTCGAGTCGATGGTATTCCCCGACGAGACGCACGATCTCCTGCTCTACGGCAGCTGGGTCGCGCTGGGCCGGGCGACCGTCGAGTTCTTCGACCGTCAGTTCAACGAGAAAACCAGAGTTACCGCACGTTGAACGGGTACGGCTCCTGCACGAGCTCGCGAACCTTTGCGCCTTTGACCTGGGCCGGTGCAAATCGCATCCGTGGCAGCGCGTCATATACCGCGCTCGCGAACCACCGATTTGTGGTCTTGAGGACCTTGAACGTCGACAGGTCGACCAGGCCCGTCGTGTCGACGACGAATTGAACGAGTGCTTGTCCTGACACCCCGGCTCGGGCGAGCGGCGCCGGATACACCACCTGTCCGCTCTCCCGCGTCGGCCGCACTTGTTGGGTCACCTGATAATCGAAGTAGGTGTCCGGCGGCAGGCTCGCCAGCTGGTTCGAGACCTCCGGCGGCCCGTGGAGCAGCGCGAAGAACCGCTGCGCGCTGTCGTTCGTGAACACGATGGCGCCACTCCAGCCCGCGACCAGCGCCATGCACTGGTACGCCGGCGCCGAGTCGCCACTTTCTCGTGTGAGCTGAAGGATGATGGTGTCGCGAGCCGCCGCGTCATAGTACTGGAGGCGCGCCGTGGTGCCGTGCGGGAAGCGCGTGGTCTTCGCGCTATCGGCCCACGCCGCCATCGTCGCGGTAGACGCACCGAACGCGAATGGACCCCGGCGACTCGACACGTACACCCAGATCGAGTCGCGCGCATAGATGACCGCCGCCGAGCCGTCGGCCGCGCCGACATACGAGTATCCCCGGGTCGGCGGGTTCGGGAGCGCCAGCGCTGCCAACGTCACCGTCGCGAGCGCGACCGCGCGCGCGATCAATGCCGCACCGCGTACACGGTGATCCGCACCAACTGCCGAACCTTCTGGCCTTGCCGCAGCGCCGGCCGATAAGGCGAGTCGCGCAACTGTTGTGAGATGGCCTCGACCTCGCCCCGGTCGGCTGTGCTGACCACGTGGAAGGTCTGTTGCTCGACGTGCCCGCTCGTATCGACCACGAACTCGAAGACGATCGGATTCACCAGCGACGCGCTGGTTCCGCGCGGCACATCCAGCGCGTACGCCGAGGGGAAGACGCCCATGAAGTGTGCCTTCTGGTTCACGTCCGTCGAGTCGAACACCCGGCTTTCGGATGTCGCAAGCGGGGGCGCACGCATGACGGCAAAGAGCCGCCGGGCGCTATCCGAGCGCAGCGTCACGCGTCCGGCGAACCCGCCATAACTGGTCGCCGCGAACGCGTAGGACGAGGTCGAGTCGGTCGACAAGCGAATGATGGCCATCGAGACCAGGGACGTGGCGAGTCGGGCCGCCGGATACTCCAGCTCCTTCGCGCCCTTCCGCGGTCCGCGGAGTACGGCGGCCGTGTCGGCCCAGGCGGCCAGCGTCAGCGAGTCGAGGTCGAGCTGAAAGGCGCGGCCGGG
>DATHNL010000157.1:0-9300 GCA_035486035.1 Gemmatimonadaceae bacterium | reverse complement strand
GATATGGTGACGAGCGAGCCACAGCTACTGGCGCTGTTCGAATCCTGCGGATTCGATTTCACCGCGACGGTCCGCGATATCGCGGTGCGGTTTCCCCAAGAGCTCGATTGGGGCGTGCCGTCGTCGGTCGTGCTGCCCTTTCGATTGACGCAACCTTTCGCCGGGTTCGGGCCCATCTGGAAGGTGCCCGTGAGTCGAGAGGTCGACTTCGAGCTGCCGCCCGCGACGTACTTCCACGAGTTCCATCCGACCGACGACATGAAAACGAATTTCGATCGGGCGGTGGCGCAGCTGACGGCGGTCCTCGGCCAAGGTCAGGACGCGTCAGCCAGCAATGCGTCCGAGCGCTGCTGGCGGATCGGACTCTTCATGATTCGCGTGATCGCATGGCCCAAGGAACGGAATGCGATGTACAGCAACGTGTACGAGGGACATAACCCGTACCTGTGGGTCGACGCCAAGATCTACGTGCGGCCGGACTTTCCGTTCGCTCATCCGACCGAGGATGCCGCCCAGCCCCTGCACGAGCTGTTCACCTCCGCACGCGGGTACACACTGGTCTGTGCATCCCCCGTCTACACCCGGAGAAATCGCGTTGCGGGAGCTCGAGACACGGTCGTGGTCGGAACACGCGACGACGCCTTGATCATTCGCGCCGAGGATCGAAGCGTACGCATCCCCCTCGGAGAGATACAACAGGTCGTTCTCACGCGGCTCACCCCAGCACAATTCTCCGGATCGTCGTCACTGTCGCTGAGCGCCCTGTTCCTAGGCCGACATCAAGTGAGCGTGGCGATCGCCAACGGCGACCAGACGGATTCGCTCGATCGCGTCGCTCCGATCCTCGCGGCCGCCGTCGCGAAGCCCCTAACCGTTACGGAGTACCCGGACGTCAAATAGGTAGGGACGGTTGGTCCCCGTCGAGTTTCACTCCAGCGCGTGACGCGTCTCCTTCGTGACTACCATATTCATTCAGCCTTTCACGCGGAGCAGCATCCGTCATGACTCACTCGCGTTGGACATTAGCAACCGCGCTACTCCTCCTCGCCGCGTGCAGCAGCAGCAGCACGAGCCCCAAGGCACAATCGCCGGCCCAGGTAGCCGCGTATTATGATGCGCTCGCCGGCACACACCTGGCCGCCGGTACCACCGCCGACAGCATCGACGCGGAATTCATCAGCGTCCTGAACGGTCCGATCGCCTATGGGCAGCTGCCGACCAAGATCAGCGTGAGCGCCAGTGGCGTCGCCCAGACGTGGTACGCAGACGCGGCGATCTTCGTCGACTCCGCGCAATCGGACTCGGAGGTCTTCATCGCGATGTGGGCGGACACCGTCGTGTCATCCTTCATGCTCGCCGAGGCGATCAACACCTCCTTGCCGGGACTGGAGGCGGGGGTGTTCTATCTCTCCTCAGGAGCCGGCAGCGGCGCCGACTCATCGACCGTCACCGTCACTCCGACGGTCAAGTCATCGTCGTGCGCGACGAACATTTCGATCTCGCACGTGTACTCGTTCGCTCCGACGTACGATCCCGCCAACACCACCTGCACGCCGGCCAGCGCCACCATCGGCGGTCACTTGCACTTCCAGGCCGCGGCCGGGATCGCGACGCAGTATCAAGATATCGACCTGACCTCAACGGCGATCAGCGCGGTGCGCCTGCAGGCGACGCACGGCTCCACGTTCGCCCGCGTGCGCGCGTTGCCGCACGGTACGATTCGCCTCAACTAAACAGACGCCCGTAGTGTGCGCGAAGGTCCCCTCGCCACGGCGGCGGGGGGACATTCGCGTGCCGAGCCAGTACACTTCGATGCATGGCGATCGACATCGAAGACCTGGAGACGCCGGTGCCGGTGGTCGACATGGACCGGCTCGAGCGCAACCTCGCGCGGACCGCGGCGTATGCGAAGCAGCATGAGCTCGCACTCAGACCGCACGTCAAGACGCACAAATCGCCGTTCATCGCCGAGCAGCAGATCCGGTCAGGTGCGCGCGGGCTGACGTGCGCGACGCCGCGCGAAATCGAGGTGATGAGCGCGGCGAGTGACGACCTGTTGCTGGCGTATCCCGCGCTCGGCCGGTCGAAGCTCGAGCGGCTCATGCACGTCGCGCGGCATGCGCGCCTGACGGTGGCGCTCGACTCGGTCGAGGCGGTCCAGCAGCTCGGCGAGGCGGCAACGGCGGCCGGGCGTGAGGTCGCCGTGTATGTGGAGCTCGATCTCGGCATGCATCGCGTCGGCGTACAGAGCGCGGCCGACGCGATCGGCGTCATTCGGGCGATCGGTCGGTATCCCTCGCTTCGCTACGGCGGCATCACATTCTACGCCGGGCATATCCGCGATCGGGTGAGCGATCAGCACACAAAACTCGACCGGTTGAATCGGGATGTCGACGCCGCGGTCGGCGAGCTCACGAAGGCCGGGTTGACGCCACCCGTGGTGAGTGGCGGATCCACGCCGACCATCTGGCAGACGCACGAGATCGCGCATCTCACCGAGATGCGGCCCGGCACGTACGTCTACAATGATCGCGGTACGTCGGAGATCGGCGCCTGCACCGAGGACGATTGCGCGTTGACCGTCCTCGCCACGGTCGTCAGCACAGCGGTGCCCGGGCAGGCCGTCGTCGACGCGGGCTGCAAGGCGCTCGGACGCGAGCCCGTGCGCGGCGTGCCCGGCGAAGGATTCGGGAGTGTGCTCGGCAAGCCCGACGTACTCGTCGTGAGCATGTCAGAGGAGCACGGCGTCCTCGACCTCGCCAACACATCGTGGCGGCCGCGCGTTGGCGAGCGCGTGCGCATCGTGCCGAATCACGTCTGCATTGTGGTGCATCTGCACGAGGCGATCGTCGGCCTCCGCGGCGACGTCGTCGAGACGCACTGGCCGGTCGCGGCGCGAGGCCGAGCGAGTGCGTCTTACGGAGACACGGTCACGAGCGGCAGGTTTGCCGCGCCCACCGAGCCATAGCTGCCGCCAAAATAGAATACGCCAGGGGGGAGATCATAGCGCGTGCCTCCCGTGCCGACGTGAAAGTCGAAGATCATTCGCTTCGTCTCGAACGCCGCGAACTCGCTGTCTTCGGGGACCTCGGCCCGCAGGCCGTACCAGTAGGTGTTTGAGCCGCTCCAGATCCAATAGCCGAAGCTCCCGCTCGGCCCCGCGTCGCCAGACGGCGGTAACTGTGCGATGACCGGGAGACGCGAGGGGTTCCGCGCCGACACGATCATCATGAAGTAGCCACCATTCACGTCACCGCCGGGCGCGGTCGGAACGATCTCGACACTGACCCCCAGGTACGCGGGACGTACCGCGATCGCGGACGGGTCCGGCGGTGGCGCCGGACCCCCATCGGTGATGCAGGGACCCGTGCAGACGACCGTGCTCCGGCAGCGACCGATGAACATCGAGCGCGGATGGCCGCCGCGTTGAAGCAACGCGTGCAACATCTCGTGGCGAACGAGGTCGCCGTCCTCGAGGTCATCGCCCCCGAGGATGATGCGATTGCCATCCCCCTCCCAGAGGCCGTTCACGAGCTCCCCTTCGCCGAAGGGCACCGTCTGCGAGTTCGGGATGCGATACCACGTGACACCCGAGAAGTCACCGGTGAGGCCCGAGCACGCCTCGGTCAGGCCCCACCACTCCGCGTAAACCGGCGGCGGCGAGAAACGTTCGGCGCCGGACGGGAGCGGTGTCGTTGGCGCGCGACACGCGACGACTGCCAGGACGAGTAGATTGAGCGCGGATCGTCGCATCGGCTCGTGCTTGAGAGTGGGTCTTCGTACACGCAATCAGTTGGAGTGGTTCCTGGTGATCGGCGTCGACTGGGGGACGAGTCAGCTCAGAGCGTACCGGCTTGCGGACGATGGTCGAGGGGAGATCCTCGATCGCCGCGAGTCCAGCGACGGTGTGTTAGCCGTCGAACCAGGGCATTTCCCCGATGTGCTCGAGGAGATTGCGGGAAGCTGGATTGCGGAGGGAGAGCGTCGCATCCTGCTCTCTGGCACGGTTGGGAGCCGGAACGGCTGGCGAGAGACGCGCCCGGTCCAGTGTCCCGTGCGGTTGGCGGATCTCGCCCGGGCAGTGGAACCCGTCCCGTTTGATGAGGCGCGCGTTCGGATCGTGCCCGGCGTCGCCGGCGTGGACGCCAGTGGCGTGCCCGAGGTGATGCGGGGCGAAGAGGTCGAGATCGTCGGCGCTCGCATTACCGCCGGGTGCGTCTGCCTGCCAGGATCCCACAGCAAGTGGGTCCGCGTCGAGGACGGAGCCATCATCTCGTATTCGACATATCTCACCGGTGAGGCGTACGCCGCGCTCCGCGCGCATACCCTCCTGGCAAAGCTCATGGGACCCGAACCGCCCGTCGCGGGTCCCGCGTTCGACGCCGGCGTGAGCCGGTCAGCCGAGGGCGGAGGGGTGCTGCATCACCTGTTCGGCGTACGCACGCTCGGGCTGGCTGGACGTATCACACCAGCGGAGTCCCAGTCGTATCTCTCCGGGTTGCTGATCGGCCACGAGATACGGAGTGCACTCACGCCGAGCGCGGCGGTGACCGTGGTAGGCGCTCCGGCGCTCGTCGCGCTCTACGTGCGAGCGATCGACGCGTGCGGTGGACGCGCGACGCCGGGACCCGAGCAGGCCGCGGCACGCGGGCTGGCGATGATCGGAGCACAGGTCGCATGGACGGACTGACCGCCTGGCTGGAGCGGTGTCCGCTCGTCGCCATTCTGCGCGGGGTCACGCCCGATGAGGTCGAGGCGATAGGCGATGCGCTGGTCGGCGCCGGCGTTGCTATCATCGAGGTGCCGCTCAACTCTCCACGGCCCATCGAGAGCATCGGCTACCTCGCACGCCGCTTCGCGGGTCGTGCGCTGGTCGGCGCCGGGACCGTCATGCGGCCCAGTGATGTGACCGACGTCGCCAGCGCCGGCGGTCGCCTCATCGTGACGCCGCACGCCGCGACGGACGTCGTGCGGGCAGCGAAGACCGCTGGACTGCTCGCGCTGCCGGGGTTCTTTACAGTGACCGAAGCGTTTGCGCTGATCGATGCGGGGGCGGATGCGCTCAAGCTATTTCCGGCCGAGGCGACGAGCCCCGCCGCGCTTGGCGCCATGCGCGCGGTGTTGCCGAAAGGGACGCTCGTGCTGCCGATGGGCGGCATGGATACCGCAGCTTTTTCCCCGTGGATCAAGGCGGGCGCAAACGGGTTCGGAATCGGGTCGGCGATCTACAAGCCGGGCGACAGCGCTGCCACGGTCGCGGCGAAGGCCACCCGGCTCATTGCGGCAACGCGAACGCTATGATCGTCACGCCCGCGGCAGCCGCGATGTATTGGTGGCCGTTCACGGCGTAGGTCATTGGCGAGGCGTGCCAGACGGCGTTCGTGTGAAAATGCCAGAGTGGCGCGCCCGTGGATGCGGACACCGCGGCCAGCGCGCCCGCGTCGTCGCCGTAGAACACCACACCGCCCGCGGTACTCAACACACCACCCCAACTGTCACCCGTCCCGATTTGCGGGACTTCCCACGCCGTCTCGCCGGTCTCTGGGTTGATTGCGCGCAGCACCTTCTGACGATGCTCGCCCGGGACGCGATTCGCGCCGCCGCCGTAGAATGACTGGCCCGGCGTCCACCACGCCGAGGACTTCGAGAAAATGCTGCAGGCTTCGAGGGCCATCACATAGTAGAGGTGCGTCGACGGGTTGAACGACGTCGACATCCAATTCGTTGCGCCTTCGAGCGACGGACACGCTTTGGTACCGAGCGGCGACGGGTCCGAGCCGGGGAGGAGAATCGGGCGGCCGTCGGCACCGATCCCGCTCGCCCAGGTGAGCTTATGCACGAATGGACGGCTGAGCACCAGGTGACCGGTGACACGGTCGAGAACATAGAAAAAGCCGTTGCGATTCGCTTGTAGCAGCAGTTTCCGGGAACCGTCGTCGACGAGCATCGGCGTCTGCGCCGCATCCCAGTCGTGCAGGTTGTGCGGCGTGTACTGGTAGTACCACACGAGTCGCCCGGTCTTCGCCTCGAGCGCGAGCACGGAGCTCGAGTACAGGTTGTCGCCCTGGCGCTCGTCGCCGTTGTAATCGGGACAGGGATTCCCTGTGGGCCAGTAGACGATGCCGGTCGCCGCATCGTACGTCCCCGTCAGCCACGCGGCCGCGCACCCGTGGCCGAGCGCTCGTCCGCGCCACGTCGCGGCGGCCGGGTCGCCAGGAGAGGGCACTGTCGAGAACCGCCACACCTGCCGGCCGGTCCGCGCATCGTATGCCGCGATGAATCCCCGGTCGCCTTCATCCCCACCCGAGGTTCCCGACAGCACGAGATCGTTGACGACGAGCGGCGCCGATGTCGCGCCGTAGTGTTTATGGTAGTCGGCCATCTCGACATCCCAGAGCAACGCGCCGTTGCCGCGCGCGAGTGCGATGAGATGTGCATGGTCAGTGACCATGAACACACGGTCGCCGAGCACCGCGACGCCGCGGTTGATCGCGCCGGCCGCGTCGCCGATGACGCCGCTGGTCAACGCCCGAGCATAGTGCCAGACCGGACGTCCCGTGCGGGCATCGAGTGCGTACGCTTCGTTCGCCGTCGTCACGAACATCGTGCCATCGACGACGATTGGTGTGCCCTCGAGATGTCGGGCGCTGGGGATCGGGAAGAGCCACGCTGGCGCCAGCCGATGCACAGTCGCCGTGTCGATGTCGTGGAGCGGACTGTAGCGGTTGCCGCTCATGTGGCCGTTGTAGGTCGGCCAGTCTCCCGTCGCCGTGTCCGGAGCAAACGCCAACGCATCGCCCGACGTGATCGGCTTCGGACCCATCGTTGTCGTGAGACGACTCAGAAACGCGAGCAGGTCACGCACCGTGTCTCGGCCGGCGGTGACCGGCGGCATGAGCGACGTCGACTCCGGCCGCTCGGCGACGATGTCATCGCGCGAGAAATAGTGGAGCTGGCCGTTCAGGTCTTCGAGCTGCAGATCATAGTTGCTCTCGTTGCGCGCCAGACCGCGGAACGATTGTCCGTCGCGCAGCGTGACCGAGACGACGCGATACCCCTCGCGTGGGGGCGAGCCCGGATGCAAGAGTGCCTGCTCGAGTCGCGACACGCGACGGCGGTCGCCGATCCCCGTGAGGTCCGGACCAATCACGCCACCCTCGCCGCGAATCATGTGGCAGGTTGCGCAACCGCCGGCGCCGAAATAATACACCGCGCCGGCGGCGGTATCTCCGGCGGGCGGCTTGGCCGAGGCCGGCGAACGCAACATCGTGATGTAGGAGACGACCGCGGCGAGGTCGCGCGCGGGAAGCGTCGCGAACGACGGCATCCCGGCTTCCGGCACGCCCTGGCGAATGAACGTCGGAAGTGGCTGCGTGAACAGCGTGTCGTCGACGCCGTCGGTGATGTTCGGTCCGAGCTCGCCGCCCGCGCCGTTCGCGCCGTGGCAGCCCGCGCAGTGGGCCGCGAATACCAGCTCGCCGTGCTTCACGTCCTGCGCGAGCGCCGTGGTTGAGACGAGCGCGAGGAGCAATAGCCTCATTGCGTGAACACGAGCGTGCCGAAATGCTCCGGCACATGGTTCGGGTCGCGGTAGATCGTGCACGTCGGATTCCAGCAGAGGAAATGGCGTTGCGGGTCCGCGCCCTGGCCATCGATCCGATACAGATTCATCCGCCACCGCGTTCCGGCGGCCACCGGCTGATCGCTGATCGCGCGAAGCGGGATGCGGGCGGCGGCATACCACACTCTCGCTCGACGGTCGATCCTCGCTTTCGTCTGCCAGCCCGACCGCCAACTATAATCCTCCGCCGGGTGATCGAGATCGATCGCCAGGTCGATCCAGTCGCCCGTCGGCGCGATCTCGAATTCGCGATAGTGGCGGATGTTCTTCCAATCGTCACCCAAAAACACTTCGACGACGTCGCGGTCCCAGAGATGCGGACGCGGACGGTCGTTCGTCGTCGGCAGCCAGAGGTTGAGCGACTCGTACGGGCACTTGAACAGCAAATAGAGATACCCATCGGTCCAAAATCCCCGAATCTCCGTGGCGATCTGCGGGTATGTGATAACCCGCGCGCAGTCGCGGTCCATACGGGTCGTCGCCACCATCGACCAATCTTTTGGATCGTCGGACAATGCCGGCGCCGAGGCGACGTGCGGGACCGAGAGCGTCTCGGTCGAGTCGGTGACGCTGCACGCGGTGGTCGTACGATTGCGATACGGCACAAAGCCATGCGTCCCCGTTCGCAACCGATAGACCGATGTCGTGGCGGTGATGTAGAGGGTCCCATAGTCCGGGTCACCCCACGTGAGATTCGCGGGCTGCTCCGGCATGACGATCGTGCCCAAGTGATGACCTTGGCTGTCCCAGACCCAGATGCCATGGGGCCCGGTGACGAACATGTTGCCGTTCGCATCGAGGCGCATGCCGTCCGGCACACCGTCGCTCGGCTCCCCGGGCTCCTTGCCAAACACGCGACCATTGGCGAGCGTCGCATTCGGCATGAAGTCGTACTCACGAATATTCCTTTGGCCGGTATCGCTGTCGTCCACGTAGAACGTCCTGCCGTCCGGTGAGAACGCGAGCCCGTTCGGCTGCGTCAGGTCTTTGGTCAGCAGCGTCACGTTGCCGAGCGTGTCGAGCCGATACACGCCTTGGAATGGGATCTCCTGAGCCTGTCCCTTCGGCAGATCGAGTGTCGGGTCGGTGAAGTAGAGCGCACCGTCCGGCCCGACCACCATGTCGTTCGGGCTGTTGAAGCGCTTCCCATCGTAGTGGTCGGCAAGAACGGTGTACCGACCGTCCGGCGTGACGGCGATGATCGCGCGCAGGACGCTCGCGCCGTCGATGAGCCGATGCGCGCCATCGTACGTGTTGCCATCGGGGTCGCCCAAGTGGATGATCCCTTTCTTCTTGCCGTCCATTGTGACGCGATAGATCGAGTCCTGGATCTCATCGCTTACGTAGAGGACATTCGACGTGTCCCAGACCGGACCCTCGGTGAACCCGAATCCCGTGGCGACGGTCGAGAGCTTCGCGTCGTGCGGAACGAGCTGCCAGAACCGGGGATCGTTGGCCTCGAGCGCGAAATGCGGCTTTCCCCCGCACCCTGTCGCGACCGCCGCGAGACCGATCGCCGACGCGATGCGAATCGTGCGGTCGGGCTGAATGAACAACCACGCCAGCGCCCCGATGACGCAGAGGGCGCCGGCGACGCCGAACGACGCGGACCAGCCGAAATGATCGGCGATCCGCGGCGTGAGCCACGCGGTCACGAAACCGCCGAGCTGCGCGCCCAT
>DATHNL010000156.1:0-15093 GCA_035486035.1 Gemmatimonadaceae bacterium | reverse complement strand
TGTCGGGTTGGCCGCGCTCTACCCAATACTGGCGTGCGAGCTTGAGCGCCGCTTCGACGGCCTCCGAGCCGCTGCCGAGGAAATAGACGTAATCGAGATGCGATCGGAGGGCGACCTCCTCCGCCAGTTGCTCGACGGGGTCGTGCGTGAACATCGTGCCGTTCACGTATCCGACTCGCGCGGCTTGTGCGGCCATCGCCTCGCCAATCTCGAACACGCCGTGACCGATGTTCACCACGAACGCGCCACCCGAGCCGTCCAGGTAGCGACGGCCCGAGTCATCTTCTAGCCAGCAACCGCGGGCTCGTACGACGCGGGGATATGCCCGGCGCAGTTTGCGATAGAAGACATGCGAGGCCACATGCCCAACCTAGTGCAGGCGATTGTACTTGGCGAGCGCAGCACGGAGGCGATCGTGGGGCAGCGCCGGCACGCGCAACGAGTCCGCGCCAACCGTCGTCTCGGCCGCGACCATGGCGTTCACGATTGCCTCGTGCGTCGCTTCGACCGTCGCCTCGAACAGATGATCGATGCGCTCATTCGGGAGCATCGTCAACGTGCGAAGGTTCTTCGGGTCAGCCGCGTCGGGGTTCGCCGTTGAAAACGCGATGTAGATATCGCCGGACGAATCGCCCCCGAGGCCTCCGGTGCGACCGATGCCGAGCGACACGCGTTTGGCGATGCGTTTGAGTTGGTGCGGTAAGAGTGGCGCGTCGGTCGCGACGACGACGATAATGGATCCTTGGTCGCCATCGCGTGCGACACCGGGCTTGTCGCACGTGCGGTATTCCTGGCGCGGCGGATATTGCCAGTGTCCCGCGAAACACGGCAGCGGGTCGGGGATTTCGCGGCCAACCGGTACGCCGGCGATCGTGAGGCGACGGCGGAGGCCATAGTTGCATTGCACCAGAACGCCGAGCGTGTAACCGCCGTCTTTGACGGACAGTTTGCGCGAGGCCGTGCCGATCCCGCCCTTGAACTCGTGGCAGATCATCCCGGTCCCGCCGCCGACGACCCCTTCGGCGACCGGCCCGGTCGTCGCGCGATCCATCGCGTCGAAGACGTCCTGCGGATGGACATGAAAGCCGTAGATGTCATTGAGACCGCCATCCCACGTCTCGGCCACGAATGGCAGTGACCAGTCGGCATCGGGCACGTTCTTGATCTGCCACGCGATGACGGCATCGTGGACGGTCCCGACGCTGATCGTGTTCGAGATGACGACGGGACCGCGCAGAAATCCGTTCTCCTCCAACCACGTCGTTCCCGTCATCTCGCCGTTGCCGTTCAGCGTGAACCAGCCGCCGAACACGGGATCGACCGAGTGGTTGCCGCGCGGGAAGATCGCGGTCACGCCGGTTCGCACGGGGCCTTCGCCGCGCACGAGCTTTCCCTCGCCGTGGATCAGTGTCACCTGGCCGACGGTGACGCCCGCGACATCCGTGATCGCGTTCAACGGTCCCGGTGTGCCGTCGAACGGCACGCCGAGGTCACGGGCGCGCGGCTTTGGGGTCTGCGCCGCAAGTGTGGGCGCGACAAGGAGCAATAAGGCGAGTGGGAGGCGCATAGGGCGCCCAAGATCGACCGCGCCATCCGTCCTGTCTACCCCTGGGACATAGATTCCCCGTACCATGACCGCGAGCAAGTTTCGCATGATGTCGGCGCAGGAATCCGGGATCGGTGGATTCATCTCATAGCGCGCGGTCGGCATCGTCATCGGACTCGTGCTCATCGTCCGTCGGGATCAGCGGGCGCCGGCGTTCTTCATGGGATTTCTTGGCGGCGTGATCGTCTTGACGCTGGTCGACATGTATTTCGGGTCGCGGCTCAGCGACGTCGTGCATGCCGCTTTCGCGCAGCACGGACAATCGACTGCCGCGTACGATGAAGCGCACCGCAAGGCGCGCTATCAGAACATCGGCTCGCTCCTGTGGACAGCCGCGTGGTTGCTCTACTGGCGATCGTCAGAACGCGTCCGACTGACGTTCACGCAGAGTTAGCGTCGACGGCCAGTCGCCCTCACGTCAGGGCCTGGTGTCAACAGTGCGCAGGGAGTACGACGTCGCCCACCAACGGGTGGCGCATCCCCGGGTGTGGAAAACACTCTGGTACACCGCGCACTCTTGCCCGCCATGCCCTCCCAGTTCCTGAAGCTGCTCGGCGACAGAGTTCGGCAGCGCCGCATAGGGCTCGGGATCTCGCAAGAAGCCTTCGCCAACAAGTGCGGCGTGCATCGGACCTACATTGGCAAGGTCGAGCGCGGCGAGCAAAATGTGTCGATGGCCAGCCTGGAGCGGATCGCGAAAGGTCTCGGCGTTCGCGTTTCTCAACTCGTCCGCGAGGCCGAGGAAGCAGCCTGAGCTGTAGGAGTGGGACGAGAGGCCGCCGTCCCATTGCCATCGCTACCATTGGAAGATTGCAGCGCTGCAAGCACCGCGGCCGTCTCAGTGTCGAGATTCGCGAACGCGGCGCGCGCGCGCGGGATGTCGCCGACTTTGCCGGCGAGCTCGATCTCCTGCAGGAGACCGCCGAGTCGGAGCGCGCCGATCGCGCTCGAGGGCGATTTGAAGGCATGCGCCGCGTTCGCGATCGCTTTAGCATCGCCGGACTCCATGGCTGCGTTGAGTGCGGCCACGCGTTCTGGCGCGGTCTGCGCGAAGAGCTCGAGGATCGCATCGACGGCCTCCTCGGCGCCCGCCTCTCGCATGGAGCGGCGGAAGGCCTCGAGATCGACGGCGGGTGCTGGAATCTCGGACTCGGTCGTCGTCGAGGCTTCGCTCTCCTCGCCGATGCTCTCGACGATCGCGAAGAGATCGTGCGCGCGGAACGGCTTCGAGAGGTAGCCGTTCATGCCGTTGGCGAGACACCGCTCGCGCTCACCAGTCAGCGCGTGCGCCGTGAGCGCGATGATCGACACGTGGGCCGCGACCCCTTCACGGATGCGTCGCGTGGCCTCGAACCCATCCATCTCGGGCATCTGAATGACCATGAGCACCAGGTCATACGGCGCTCGCGTGACGGCGGCGACCGCCTCGACGCCGTTGGACACGACATCGACCTTGTGTCCGCGCTTGCGCAGCATGGCGGCCGCGACTTCCTGATTGACCGGGTTGTCCTCGGCCAGCAAGATCGAGAGCCGGCGGCGGCTCTCGGCGATCATGTGGCGCGTGACGAGCTCCGGCTTGGTCTCGTTGGACAGCAACGCCGCGATCATCTCGAGGAGATCGGTGCGCGTCGCGGGCTTCGTGAGATACCCATCGATCCCGACTTCTTTGCACCGCTGAATGTCGCCGCGCTGGCCGGCGGACGTCAGCATGAGCAATTTGGTGCCGGACAGGCGATCATCTTTTCTGACGTCCTGCGCCAGCTCGAAGCCGTCTTTCCCGGGCATCTGCGCATCGATGACCGCCAGCGCATAGGGCTGTCCTTCGGCGCGACCCTGGCGCAGTGCGGCAAGGCCCGTCTCGGCGCCCGAGGCTTCGTCCACGGTGACGCCGGCGGCGGTCAGCATGTCGCGCACGATGCGGCGATTCGTCGAGTTGTCGTCGACAATGAGCATCCGCCGACCCGCGAGCTGGGCGTGGCCGATGGAGACCGTCGCGGGCTGCGATTCTTCGACCGGCATCGTGAGCGTGAACGAGAATTCGCTGCCCACGCCAAACTCGCTCTTGACCGCGAGCTCGCTGCCCATGAGCCCGACAATGCGCTTGGAGATCGCGAGGCCCAGTCCCGTCCCGCCGTACTTCCGCGTCATCGACGCATCGGCCTGGGTGAACTCCTCGAAGATCGAGGTGAGCTGTTCGGGTTTGATCCCGATGCCGGTGTCGCGCACGACGAACTTGACGCGGCATTGGCCTTCCGTCGTGCGCTCCATCAGTGCGGCGAGGACGACTTCACCCTGCGTCGTGAACTTGATCGCGTTGCCGACCAGGTTCGTGAGGACCTGGCGGAGTCGCGTCGGGTCGCCTTGGAGCATGTGGGGCATGTCCGGCGAGATCTCGGACAGGAGCTCGACCGGGCGGTCGACGATACGAACCGCGAGCAGGCCGGCGGTCGACTCGACGAGATACCTGAGGTCGAACGGGATGCTCTCCAACGTGACCTGCTCGGCCTCGATCTTCGAGTAGTCGAGCACATCGTTCAGTAGTGAGAGAAGTGTTTCGCCGGCCGAGCGCACCATGTCGAGCGAGCGGCGCTGGTAGGTCGAGAGGTCGGTGTCGAGCACGAGCTCGGTGAGGCCGAGGACGGCGTTGAGCGGTGTTCGGATTTCGTGGCTCATGTTCGCGAGGAATGCCGCGCGGGTGCGGGCGAGGCGTTCGGCGACATCTTTCGCTTCTGCCATCGCTTGCTCGGACTGGCGGCGATCGGTGATGTCGAGCCAGGCGCCGACTACTTCCTGCGGCAAGCCTGCGGCATCGCGAACGAGCCGGGCCTCGTCGTGGATCCAGCGATACGGGCCTTTCGCCGGACGGAATCTGTACTCCGTCACGAGCTCGCCTGTCGCCAGCAGCGACGGGAGCTCGCCCAGCACTCGGTCCCTGTCATCAGCGTGGACGTGGTCGTACCACCATGACGGGTCCAGGGCGTCATCGGGATTGTGGCCGGTCAGTCGCGTCAGATTCTCGCTGACGTAGGTCGGCGTGAACGTGTCGCCGTCGATCTTTGTCGCGTAGATCACGGCGGTGCTCGAGGCGACGACTTGCTCGAAGCGCGCCTGGGCGGCGCGGAGGGCTGTGATGTCCGTGTAGAGGACGAGCGCGGCCGGGTGCCCGTCGACCTGCGTCGGCATCAGGGAGACGCGCACGTTGAAGAGCGCACCGTCCTTGCGCCGGCGCTCGGTCTCGGTCGTGACCGTCTCGCCGGCCTTCACGCGGTCGTGCATCCGAGTAGCGGCTTCGCGTAAGTGCCCGGGCACGATAAGGTCTGCCACCTTTCCGCCGCGGGCTTCGGGCTCCGTATAGCCGAAGAGCGACACGAAGGCCGGGTTGACCGCTGCGAATCTGCCGGCATGGTCTACCACGGCTATCGGATTCGGCATGCCCGTGAACAGCGTGTGCGCGAACGTCTGGGCGTCCTGCCGGCCGGAATTACGCAGCGCCTTCGGCGACTGCGACTCTACGGCCGGCCCCATGTGCTCCGACCGTGCTACCTCGGCGGCCCCGTCGCGGACGCGCGGGAGCTCCGCCCGGTCGCTGCGCTCGGCGCGTTCGTGCTCGGCGCGTTCGTGGTCAGTGCGTTCGTGGCCGGTGCGTTCATGGCCGGCGCGTTCGTGGCCAGTGCGTTCGCCCTCGGCACGTTCGTGCTCGGCGCGTTCATGGCCGGCGCGTTCACGGCCGGTGCGTTCGTGGCCGGCGTGTTCGTGGCCGGTGCGTTCGTGGCCGGTGCGTTCGTGGCCGGTGCGTTCGTGTCCGGCGCGTTCGTGGCCGGTGCGTTCGTGGCCGGTGCGTTCGGGTTCGGCAGATCGCTCGATCGTGAGAGTGCGCTCATTTTTCGTCAGTTGCACGAGCGCAGCGAGTGCAATGAGAAATATCAGCACGCAGCTGGCGCTCGGCTGCCAGGATGCCAGGAGTGCAGCGAGCGTCGGGGAGAGCGTGCCGGCGACGCCGAGGCGGAAATAGTGTGCGCGGTCGCCGAGCGACATTACGGCGATGCCGAGCGCGCCGAGGCCGAGCAGCATCGCCGCTGGCACCAGAGACAGCGCTGAAGGCGCGTAGAGGGCCGCTCCGAGGCCGCAACCGAGGGCGAGATAGGCGAGCGCAAGTCGCCAGCCGCCGCGCGGATCGATGCGCGCCAGGCTGGCGGCGACGATCGTGCTCGTCAGCGCGGATGCCGTCCACAGTGCTGAGATACCGCCGAGCGTGACACTCGCGAGCCCGAGGACGAGGAGCTCGGCGATCCAAATCTCGGGCCACGCGTATTCGCGTCGTGTCATTGCATCGGCACGACGCGCTTTTTCGTCCCGCGTCACAGCTCACTTCACTGTGTGAAGTCTTTACGTAGCGTTGCGCCACGACTGCGCTTGCGTCTTCGATACGATGATGATGTTTCTCGTCACTGCCGCGCGCCGCGCGAAGCTCCCGGGCGCCGACTCGCTAATGGTGCTCCCCGGCACGTCGACTCCGGAATCATGGACCGAAGTCGCGCGCGCGACCGGCACGACGCCCGAGTCGCTCGCCACTCACGTCGCGCAGTCGCTCAAGCTCGGCGTCGCCGATCTCTCGGCGATCGAGCCAAAGGCGCTCCGTCTGCTCCCGGAAAAGCTCGCGCGCCGCTATCACGTGATCCCGCTGCGCGAAACCGATCGCCATATCACGGTCGCGACGTCAAACCCGGACGATCTTGCCGTCGAGCAGGCGGTAAGCTTTGCCGCCGGTCGATCGGTGATCTTCGAGATCGCCTCGCCGGCCGCGATCGCCGAGGCGCTCGACGCGACGTACGCGAAGCCCGAGGACGTGAGCACGATGCTCGACCGCGTCGTCGGCACGATGGACTCGGAGCTGGCCGACGCCGTGAAGATCGTCGACAGCCTGCAGCCCGAGGAGATCGCCGAACGCGAGGCGGAGCTCGAGCCGGTGGTCAAGCTGACGAGTTTGATCTTGCGCGATGGGATCGTGAATGGCGCGAGCGATGTCCACATCGAGCCCGGACAGAAGGGCACCGGCGTTGTGCGCTTCCGTGTCGACGGCGTCATGCGGCAGCACTTACAACTGCCGATGTCGGCGCTCAACCGCGTCGTGTCACGCATCAAGGTGCTGGCAAAGCTGGATATCGCCGATCGCATGCGCCCGCAAGACGGTCGCGCGAGAATCCAGATCGAGAGCAAGACGTTCGATCTCCGGGTGTCGACCGTCCCGACGCGCGAGTCTGAGAAGGCCGTCATTCGCGTGCTCCGCTCGGATACCGCGCGGAAGCTCGAAGACATGGGCATGGCGGAGAGCGAGCTCGCGCGGATCAAGCACCTGCTGTCGCATAAGGAGGGGATCGTCGTCGTCACCGGCCCGACGGGTTCGGGCAAGACCACGACGCTCTATGCGGCGCTCAAGGAGATCGCGAACGGCGAAGTCAATGTCATCACGGTCGAAGATCCCGTCGAGTACGAACTCCCTGGCATCACGCAGATCCAAGTCGAGACGAAGCGCGGCGTGACGTTCGCATCGGCTCTGCGCGCCGTGTTGCGGCAGGATCCCGACGTGATTTTCGTGGGCGAGATTCGCGATAGCGAGACGGCGCAGATCGCCGTGCAGGCCGCGATGACGGGGCATCTCGTGCTGGCGACGCTGCACACGAATGATGCCGCGAGCGCCGTGAGCCGCCTATCGGACCTGGGGCTGGACCGGCCGAGCATATCGGCGACGCTACGGGGGGCGCTCGCGCAGCGGCTCGTGCGGCGGCTCTGCTCCCAGTGCGCGACGCCCGTGCCCGCGGGCGATCCGCTCCCGGAGTCCGAGGCGTCGCTCAGCACGCGCTCCGGCGTCAAGCCCACGAAGCGCGCGGTCGGTTGCCCGGGCTGCGGCGGCACCGGGTATCGGGGTCGCGTGCCGGTGCTCGAGGTATTCACGACCACGCCGGCCTTGGCCACATCGATCGCGCGCGGCGCGACCGTGCTCGAATTGCAGGAGGCCGCCATCGCGGGCGGCATGCGGCTGCTCCGTCAGACGGCGCTCGAAAAAGTCGGACTCGGCATCACGACCCTGAGCGAAGTCGATCGCGTGGTCGGGATCGGAGAAGGGTCGGCGACCCAGCGCGTTCTCGTCGTCGATGACGATCCCGTGCAGCGGAAGCTCGCCAAGGCGATGCTCGAGCAGTCCGGGTTCCAGGTCACCGAAGCAGACGATGGCGACAAGGCGCAAGCGTTGTTCGATGCGGGAGCCGAGCCGTATCAGCTGGTCATCACCGACTTGTGCATGCCGAAGATGAACGGGGATATGTTGCTGACGCACATTCGCCAGCACCATGGGCCGCCCGTCATTGTCCTCACGGGGTCGGAGGACGGAGAGTCCGAGGCGCGGATCATCGAGCTCGGCGCGGATGACTACGTGCGTAAACCGTTCGATCCACCCCGCTTCGTGGCTCGCGTCAAAGCCGCCCTCCGGCGCGCGGCAATGTGAACGACGTTCTCGAGACACTGCGGACCGTCGGTGGGCCCAAGCTGGTCCGGGAGCTCATCGAGCTGTTTCTCAAGTACGCTCCGGAGCGTCTCGCCATCGCGCGGGCCGGCATTCAGTCCGGAGATCTGATGGCCGCTCAGCGCGCGTTCCATTCGTTGAAATCGAGCGCGGGCCAGCTCGGCCTCACGGCGATCCAAGAGGGGTGCAGTCGAGGGGAGGCGTCGGCGGCGAAGGGAGACGCCAGCGGCACCCAGACTGCGTTGGCGCAGGTGGAGGCCACATGGCCCGAGGTCCAAGCCTGGCTCACGGAGCAAGTCCGTCTGTAGTACAGTACTTTCCCCGGCATGTCGATCTCCCGGCGCTCCTTTATAGAAGCCGGCGCGGCTGCCGCGGCCGGCCTGGTGGTTCCAAACGTCCCGACGCCGATCTCACGCCCCGGGTCGCGCCCGATCGCGATCTCGTCATTGAACGGAATCCGTGGCGTCGCCAAGGCCGTTGAGATGATGTCGAGCGGCGCGGACCCGCTCGACGCAGCGATCCAGGGTGTCGTCATCCAGGAGCTCGACCCCGACGACCAGTCCGTCGGACTCGGCGGCCTACCGAACGAAGACGGCGTCGTGCAGCTCGACGCGAGCGTGATGCATGGCCCTACCAAGCGCGCGGGCGCCGTTGGGGCGCTCGAAGATATCGCGACGCCATCGCTCGTCGCGAAGGCGGTCATGGAGAATACCAACCACATCTTCCTGGTCGGCGCCGGCGCCAAGAAGTTCGCGCTCGAGATGGGGTTCAAGGAGCAGAACCTGCTCACCGAGAAGAGCCGGCAGGACTGGCTTCGCTGGAAGGCGCACCAAGATACAAATTGGACGCACGGTACGATCAACATGTGCGCGGTCAATGCGGCGGGTGACATTGGCTCGGTCACGACCACCAGCGGCATATCCTATAAGATCGCGGGTCGCGTTGGCGACTCGCCGATCATCGGCGCGGGCCAGTACTGCGACAACACGGTTGGCGCGGCCGGCTCCACCGGGTACGGAGAGGCCAACATCAAGGCCTGCGGGGCCTTCTACGCAGTCGAGCTCATGCGTCAAGGGCTCGATCCCGAGGCCGCGTGTCTCAAAGTCATCGAGCGGGTGATCGCGATGACCGAGAAACGGTTGCTGGATGAGAGAGGGCGCGCGAAGTTCGATCTCACGTACTACGCCGTCACCAAGGACGGCCGGTACGGGAGTGCGTGCTTGTACGAGGGAACCAAGTTTGCGGTTGCCGACGCGAAGGGCGCGCGAATCGAAGAGTGCGCTTACGCGCTAAAGGCGAGCGAGCGACCGAAGAGCACTTAGGGGAGGGTCTCCGCAACGCTGTCGAGCAGTGTTGCGTAGAAAAACGCATACATGTGGATCGTACGATTAGCGCTTCGGCGCCCGTATACGACGGCGTGTCTCGCCGTCCTCATGATGTTGTTCGGGGCGTTCGCGGCGGTCTCGATGCCGACGGACATCTTCCCGTCGACGAACATCCCGATTGTCTCGATCGTGTGGTCGTACAACGGCCTCCCCGCGCGCGAAATGGAAGGCCGCATCGTGACCCTCTCCGAGCGCGCCTTTACGACTGGCGTCGCGGACATCGAGCACATCGAGTCGGAGTCGCTCGATGGCATCGCGGTCATTCGCGTCTATATCCAGCCGAGTGGTGACCTCGCAGCCGCCGTGGCTCAGATCGCCGGGACGTGTCAGGCCATCTTGCGCGGGTTGCCGCCGGGGACCACGCCTCCATACATCATTCGCTACAGCGCCACCGACGTCCCGGTCATGGAAGTCGGTATCGCCAGCAAGACGCTCGGCGAGCAAGAGCTGAATGATATCGGCAATCAGTTCATCCGCCCCGGGCTCGTCACGGCACAGGGCGCGAACCTGCCGCCGGTGTTCGGTGGGCCACCCAAGCAGGTCACGATCGACATCGACCCGCGGCTCCTCTACCAAAAGGGACTGTCGCCGAACGATGTCTCGAGCGCGATCAACGTGCAGAACATCATTCTCCCCTCGGGCACCGCGAAGATGGGAGACAAGGAGTACCAGGTCGCCTTGAACTCCAGCCCCGACATCGTCGAGACGCTGGACGATGCGCCGATCAAGCTGGTGAACGGCCAGATGGTGTACGTGCGCGACGTGGCACACGTGCGGCTGGGCGCCGGCGTGCAGACGAACATCGTCCGCATCAACGGCCGGCGCGGCGCGTATCTCGATGTGCTCAAGTTCGGGAAAGCGTCGACGATCGACGTCGTCGACCACATCAAGGCCCTGCTCCCGCCGACGCAACGGTCGATCCCGCCGGGGATCGACTTGACCGTCATACAAGATCAGTCGACCTATGTGCGCAACGCGATCAAAGGCGTGATCGTCGAGGCCATCACCGCTGCCTGCCTGACGGCCATCATGATCCTGTTCTTCCTCGGCAGCTGGCGGAGCACCGTGATTGTCGCGGTATCGATCCCGCTGTCGATCATGACGTCGATCATCGTGCTCTATGCGCTCGGCGAGACGATCAACATCCAGTCCCTCGGCGGTCTGGCCCTCGCCGTCGGCATCCTCGTGGACGACGCGACGGTCGAAATAGAAAACGTCCATCGCAACATGGGCGAGGGGAAGAACATCCTGCAGGCGATCATCGACGCGGCCTCACAGGTCGCGGCGCCGGCATTCATGGCGTCGGTGTCGATCTGCATCGTGTTCGTTCCGATTTTCTTTTTGAGTGGGGCTGCCTCGGCGTTGTTCCGGCCACTGGCGCTCGCGGTCATCTTCGCCATTCTCGCGTCGTACCTGCTCTCCCGTACCCTCGTGCCGACGATGGTGCACTACATGCTCAAGGGAGAGGTCGAGCTCTATCAGGGCGGCGAAGAGGTATCACTGGAGAAGAGACGAAAAGAGGGCGGGCTGTGGGCGCTGAACGCGTGGGTCGAGACGGAGTTCAACCGGTTCAGAGACGGGTATGCGGCGGTACTGAGAACCGCCATGAAGCACCGGGCGGTGGTCATGATATTGGCGTTCGGGTTTGTCGCGGGGAGTCTCGTGCTGATCCCGGCGATTGGACAGGATTTCTTTCCGACCGTCGATGCGGGCCAGTTTCGGCTGCACGTGAGACTGCCTTCGGGAACCCGATTGGAGTCGAGCGAGCTGGTGTTCGGCGAGGTCGAGCGGGCGATCAAGCGCCTCATCCCCGAGAACGAGATTGCCTTGATGCGCGACAACATCGGCCTGGCCGGCGGTGGCGTCGCGCTCGCGACCGGCGACCTCTCGATCATCGGCCCTTCCGAGGGCGAGATCCTCGTCGTCCTCGGCGAAAAGCGGACGCATAAGACGGCCCAGTACCAGCAGATGCTCACGCAGACGCTGACGAACGAGTTTCCGAGCGAGCAGTTCTGGTACCAGCCGGCGGATATCGTCACGCAGGTCTTGAACCAGGGATTGGCCGCGCCGATCGACGTCCAGATCGTGGGGCGGCAGCGTGACAGCAACTATGCGCTCGCGCAGCGGATGGCGAGTGAGATTCGGCAGATTCCCGGCGCGTCCGACGTCCGGGTGGGCCAGGTGGTCGACGAGCCCGAGATTTTTTTCAACGTCGATCGTCTGCGGGCGCAGGAAGTCGGGCTCACGCAACGCGACGTCGCCTCGGCCCTGTTGGTCTCCCTCAGCTCGAGCTTTCAGTCGGCGCCGAACTTCTGGCTCGATCCGACGAACGGCGTCAACTATTCGATCCAGGTGCAGACGCCGCAGTACAAGATGCGGTCGATCGAAGACTTGGCGTTGACACCTGTCACGGCGGCCGCGGGCGGCGTCCCAACGCAACTCTTCGCGAACCTGGCGACCACCGCGCGGCGCACGGTTCCCGCGAGCATCAATCACTACAATATTCTGCCGGCCTTCGACGTCTACGCCCGCGCCACCGGCCGGGACCTGGGCGGCGTGGCGAACGACGTGAATGACGTCATTGCGAAGACCACACCGCCCACCGGCTCACGCATCGTCATGCGCGGGCAGGTGCAGCAGATGAAATCATCGTTCGCCGGGCTGATCGGCGGGATCTTCGCGGCGCTGATCCTCGTCTACATCCTGCTCGTCGTGAACTTCCAGACGTGGCTTGATCCACTGGTCATTATCATGGCGCTGCCCGGTGCGCTCTCGGGTGTGCTGTGGTCGTTGTATGTGACCGGAACCTCGTTCAGCGTGCCATCGCTCATGGGAACCATCATGTCGCTCGGTGTGGCGACGTCGAATAGCGTCCTGTTGATTACCTTCGCCGATGACGCGCGAAAGGGCGGGTATGACGCCGACGGCGCGGCGATCGAAGCGGGCGTGACGAGACTGAGGCCCGTGATCATGACGGCACTGGCCATGATCATTGGCATGGTGCCCCTGGCGTTGAGTCTCACAGAGGGAGGCGAGCAAAATGCGCCACTGGGGCGCGCCGTGATCGGCGGACTGCTGGTCGCGAGCGTGTACACGCTGATCGTCGTCCCGGTGATCTACGCGACGATCCGCAAGAGCGAGCCGCTGCACGAGGTCGTGCTGCCAGAGGCCACGCCGATCGAGCAACAGTTCGCCGTGGGCGCGACCCGTGGCTGAGGCGACCCTCTCCCGGAGATCGATGGGGGTGGCCGCCATCGTGATCATCGCGGCGCTCCTGGTCTTACTCCTCGTCGGACTCTTGCCGCGCCGCTCGCAGCGCAAGGTGCTCGAGCAGCGCGCGCAGAATAGCGCACTGGCCGACACGTTGCCGCTCGTCAGCGTCGTGCGCGTCAGTCGCGCGCCCGCGAACGCCGACCTCACGTTGCCCGGCACGCTCCAGCCCATCCACGACGCGTCGGTCTACGCGCGCTCGTCCGGATACGTGCGCGCGTGGTACGCGGACATCGGGGCGCGGGTCGCGAATGGTCAGTTGCTCGCCGTGATCGACGCGCCGGATCTCGACCAGCAGTTGAGCCAGGCCAAGTCGACCGAGGCGCAGGACCGCGCGACCCTGGTGCTCGCGAAGAGCGAGGCCGAGCGGTGGCAGTCGTTGGTCAAGGACAGTGTCGTCACGGAAGACGAGTACGACCAGAAGCAGTCCGTGTATCAGGCCCAGATCCAGACGGTCAACGCGGCGCACGACAATGTGCTCAGGCTCCAGTCGCTCGTCGGCTACGAGCGCGTGACCGCGCCATTCGCCGGCGTCGTGACCGCCCGCAACATCGATAATGGCTCCTATATCACGGCCACCGGATCGTCCGGTGCGCCGAATGCGGCTGGTGCCACCGGTGGTTTGACGGAGCTCTTTCACATCGCGCGAACCGACACGATGCGCGTCTACATCGGTGTGCCGCAGGCGTACGCGCCCTCGGTTCACGCGGGTCTCGAGGCCGCGCTCGAAGAAGAAGAGCTGCCGGGACAGCTCTTTCCCGGGAAGATCGTCCGCACGGCCGATGCGGTGGACATCGCATCGCGGACGCTCCTGACTGAGGTTGACGTGGCGAACAAGGGCAACGCGCTGTTACCCGGGATGTACGCCGACATCCATTTCCGGTTTTCGCGGCCGTCGCCGCCCATCCTCATGCCGGGCACGGCGTTGATCTTTCGCACCCAGGGCGCGCAGGCGGCGGTCGTCGGCGGGGATTCGATCGCCCATTTCCGGACTCTCCGTATTGGTCGAGATTACGGCACGGTGATGGAAGTCGTGTCGGGACTGAGTGAAGGAGATGCCGTGGTCAATCAGCCGTCGGATGCGCTGCGCGACGGGCAACACGTGCGGGCCCGCCTGGCTCCCGATCAGAACAAGGGAGATCGGCCGCGCGGGCAACAGGTCCAGGTCCTCGAAGGCTTTCCCGGTAGTCCCGGCAGCACCACTCCATGAACGTGTTGGCGGGCGACATCGGCGGGACGAACGCGCGTCTCGCCGTCTTTGCCGTGGACGGAACGACCCTGAGCCGGGTGCGCGAGCACGTCTATCCGAGCGGCCAGTATGACAGTCTGGCGACCATCGTCACCGAGTTTCGTCGTGGCGATGCTGCTCAAGTCGGCGCGGCGTGCTTCGCCGTCGCAGGACCTGTTGTCGGTGGCGATATCAAGGCGTCCAACCTCCCCTGGATGGTCCGTGGCGCCGAGCTGGCGCGCGCCATAGGGGTGCCGCGGACGACCCTGATCAACGATTTCGACGCGGTGGGATTCGGCGTTACACGACTGGGCCCGGCCGACATCGAGACGCTGCAGCCCGGTGTCCCAGACCCAGACGGCCCGATAGCCCTACTCGGCGCTGGAACGGGGCTCGGTCAGGGGCTCGTGCTCAGAGAGCCGACGGGCGTGAGGGTTGTTCCGTCCGAAGGCGGCCATGCGACGTTCGGGGCCCGGAATGAGATCGAGTGGGGCCTGGCAAAGTTTCTGGCTACGCAGCACGACGGCGGACACGTCTCGTACGAACGCGTGCTGTCGGGGTCGGGGTTGGTCTCGACCTATCAGTACATCGTCGCCAGCAAACTCGCGCCCGAGGATCCGAACGTCTCTGACGAGATGCGAGGCGGAGTCCCGGCGGCCACGGTGACGACGCGTGGCGTAGCGGGGACAGACCCGGCGTGTGTCATGGCGGTGCAGTTGTTCGCGTCGGTCTACGGGTCGCAGGCTGGGAACGTCGTCCTCCAGACCCTGTCGACCGGTGGCGTCTACCTGGCTGGCGGTATCGCCAGGCGCATCCTGCCCGTGCTCAAATCCGGCGACTTTCTCAGATCATTCACCGAGAAAGGCCGAATGGCGGAGCTCTTGTCGAAGATCCCCGTCCACGTGATCACCAACGATATGATTGGACTGCTCGGCGCCGCTGTGGTCGCCTCGTCCTAGTCCGCTTGGAAGTACGCCGCGATGGTCCACTGGGACAGCGCATCGCGAAACGCCTTCGCGCCGCGGGACGACGCACCCCGGACCAGGGCTTTGACGTGTTGGATCACCGTCAGCGCGGGCACACC
>DATHNL010000155.1:0-30294 GCA_035486035.1 Gemmatimonadaceae bacterium | reverse complement strand
CGTTGTCTCGGGTGGCAGGCAGGGCCTGCACGCATTGGGAAGCGATGCCGAGCTGCGCGACGCCCTGGTGCTCACGGCTGCCACGGCGACGACCGCCACGCTCCTCGGACTCCTCGCAGGCACACCGATCGCCTACGTGCTCGCCCGCCGCGCCTTTCCAGGTCGCGCGGCACTCGCCGCGCTGCTCGATCTCCCGGTGCTGATCCCACACCCGGTCGCGGGCATCGCGCTGCTCCTCGCCCTCGGCCGCCACACCGCGGTCGGCTCCGCATTATTCGCCGCCGGACTCCGCATTACCGGCACCCCCACGGGAATCGTGAGCGCGATGCTCTTCGTCTCGTGCCCGCTCTACTTGAGCGCCGCGCGCGAGACGTTCGACCGCGTCGACGCCCGCTTCGAGACCGTCGCTCGCACGCTCGGCGACCCACCCTGGCGCGTATTCCGCCGAGTGACACTCCCACTTGCATCCCGCGGCCTGGTTGCCGCCGCCGTCATCATGTGGGCCCGCGCCGTCAGCGAGTTCGGCGCCGTCGTGATCCTCACGTACAACCCACAAGTCGCCAGCGTCTTGAGCTACGACCGGTTCACGACGTACGGCCTTCCAGGCGCACTCCCGGTCGCGGCCGTGCTCGTCCTGCTCGCGTTGATTCCACTCGCCATTCTCCACCGCCTGCGATGATCGACGTCGCCGGACTCTCCGCGCGGGCGGGGACGTTCTCCCTCACCGACGTCACGTTTCAAATTCCCGCGCGCGGATACGGCGTGGTCATCGGCCCGGCTGGCGCGGGAAAGACGACGCTGCTCGAGGTGCTCGCGGGAGTCATCCCGACAACGTCAGGTACGGTGCGGCTGGCCGATCGCGACATGCACGGAGTCCCTCCCGAAGCACGGGGCATCGGCCTCGTGTACCAGCATGCCTATCTCTTCCCGCATCTCTCCGTCGCGGACAACGTCACGTACGGCACGAGCGACCTGGCGTTCGCGCACGATGTCGCCCGCCGCCTCGGCGTTCACGCGCTCATGAACCGCCCGGTGCACGCACTCAGCGGCGGCGAGCGCCAACTCGTGGCACTCACGCGCGCGATCGCGCCACGCCCCCCGATCCTGCTCCTGGATGAGCCATTCGTCGCGCTCGATCCCCGCCGCCGGGCGGCGATCCGGCGCGAGGTCCGCGCCCTCTACCGGGAGCTGGGGTCGACGGTACTGCAAGTCACGCACGACTTCACGGAAGCCGGGCTCCTTGGCGACGTTGCCGTGCTACTGGACGCCGGCCGCGTGTTGCAAGCAGGGCCACCCGAGGAGGTCTTCCGCAAGCCCGCCTCGAGCGAAGTCGCGGCCTTCCTCGGCGCCGAGAACGTCTATGCCGGCACCGTCGTGGTGCTCGGCGACGGGACGGTCGAGTTCCACACGTCCGACGGCGCTATGACGTTCGTGGCCGCCGGCGACGCCTCGCCCGGCCCAGGACACGCGGTCGTGCCCGCCGACGAGATCGTCCTCTCGCCCACGGCGATCGCGTCCTCGGCACGTAACGTGTTTCATGGGTACGTCGAGGCCGTCGAACGATCCGGCCCTCTCTCTCGCGTGACCGTGATGGTCGACGGCACCCCACTCGTGGCGGCCCTGACCACACGCTCGGCCTCAGAGCTGCGGCTCGATCCCGGCACGCCGGTCATCGCCTCGTTCAAGGCGATGGCGGTCCATTTGTGTTAGTGCTTGGTCGTATCCCCTGGCGGGGTCGCGCCGCTCTGTTGCTGGAGTAGTTGCACGAGCTCAGCCTGATGCGCCTGCAGGACCGCGAGGCTGATCGTCTGACCTTTGGCCGCAAGCGTCGCCTGCTGAGACGCGACCTTCTGTCCTACCGGCGTTTTGTAAAACGCGATCAGCTCTTTGAGCTCGGACTCCGTGAACGATTCCGCGTACACAGCGGTGAGCTGCGGCCCGATGGCATCCCATGTGACGTACTTATTCGCGAACTGCTGCATCGCGCCGCGATAGGGTACCATGGCGGGATTGTTCTGGATCTGCACGTCGATCGAGGCCGAGATCGCATCCCGCAGCGTCTTATCGGCGTGCATCACCTGCATCAACTCGGTCGCGGCTTTGGTCTGGCCGGGCGTCGGTGTTGGTGCCGGTGCCGCAGCGGGCGCCTGCGCGCTGGCGGTCGACGCCACGGTGAGAGATAGGCCGAGGGCGAGCGCGAAATACCGTCGGGCGGCTCGCTGGGCCAGATACATGCCGACACCAGTGCCGACGCACGAGAGCATGAACGCGGTCATGAATCCCACGAGGCTGCCAGCGTACCAACCGACAGCACCGCCGACGGTCATGCCGGCGAATGATGCGAGTTTTCCCATGTCCATTGGACGATCCACCCTCAAAAGGGTGTTAGCCGTGGTGCGCCGGGGCAGGAGGGGCGCCGCCCGCCATCACGAACAGCTCCGCTTGCGTCCGCGAACGGCGCAAGAGATCCAGTGAGCGGGCCAATTGCACGTCATCCCCGGCGCGACGACGGAACGCGATCGAATCGGGGAATGCGAGCTCCGCGATCCGATCCCCGAGCAGGCGGTCCACGAAGGAGCGTGCGGCGTCGAACTGGGCGCGCGTGACGGGCACGTTCGCGTCCTGGAAGCGATGGAAGAGGCTATCGCGCCACGCTGGCTGAATGGTGAAGTCTGGCTTGACGTTGCGGCCAAGCTCACGCGCCAGGCTGTACGTGGCCAGGTAGACGCCCTGGGAGGCTGGCGTGATGGCCTGCACGAACGCCCGCTCGGTGTCATCGAGCGTATCGGGCAGCACGGCGAGGTCGGGCGTGATGGCGCCGCCACCAAACACCGTGCGGCCGGCGTCAGAGTGAAACACCGGCTTTGGTTTCCCGGCGGAGTCAGGCTCGATCTCGACCAGCTCGCCATCCGGCAGAAGCTTCCGGGGTTTCTGAATCGACCGGCCGTCGGGCGTATACCAGCGACCGGTGGTGAGCTTGAGCGAATACCCGCCATCGAGCGCGAACAGGCTCTGGACCAGGCCCTTGCCGAACGACGTCGTGCCGACGACGAGTGCCCGGTCGTGGTCCTGCAGCGCGCCGACGACGATCTCCGTCGCGGACGCGGAGCCGCCGTCGATGAGCACCGCGACTGGCACCGTGGTCGTCAGCGGGTGGCGTACGGCGCGGTACGTCTCCTGCGGGCCGGCCCTTTCGCGCACGCTGGCCAGCTCGGTCCCCTCGGCGAGGAAGCAGTTCGCGACGAGCAGCGCTTGATCCACGGCGCCGCCGCCGTTGCCGCGGACATCGAGGACAATGCCCTTCGCGCCGGCGGTCAGGAGGTGCGACAGCGCGGCGTTCACTTCCTGCGCCGCGGACTCGCTGAAGACCTGCAATGGCACGTAGCCGATCTGGCCGTCCAGCATGGCCGAGAAGGGCACCGATGGCACGTGGACGCTCTCGCGGACGTACCGGGCGCGAATCGGCTGGGCCTCTCCGAGTCTCGTGACGGCCACGTCGACTGGCGTGCCCGGACGCCCAAGGAGGGCCTGTGAGACCTTGTCCAGCGGCCAGCCGCGCACGCCTGCACTGTCGACCGCAATGATCTCGTCGCCGGGCCGAAGCCCTCCCGACGCGGCAGGCGAGTGCGGGAACACGCGAACGATGGTCGGGCGGCCGCTGTGGTCCTCGATCTGGAGACCAAGGCCGCCATACGCGCCGCCGAGCGACTCGCGGTTGAACGACGCCAGCTCGTCGCGCGAGTAGAGCTCGGCGTACGGATCACCCAGCGAGTGCACGAGTCCACGCGCGGCCTTCTCGTACAGCGCGTCCGTCGACAGCGAATCGACGCTGCGCTCGCGCACGAGAGAGAAGACCTCTTGAAACAGATCCGCCCGGTGCGTGACCGGTCGAGCGGCGATGACACCGGCGACGACGAGTGGAGCGGCCGCCAGGAGAACGAGCGTGGGACGGGTGCGACGCATGAAACCTACGATACCTCAAGCGACAGGGTCTGCGCCAGCGCTTCGGCCAGTGTCTCCCATGGCAGGAGCGCGCATGCCGCGCGAGCGGGGGTACGCCGAATAATCCCAAACGCGACAAGGGGCCCGAGGTCCGAATCATCCGGCTCGCTCGGTTTACTGGTGACGAACCGCCGAAATTTAGCGATGAATGCTGTTATCTCGGTGACAGAGCGACCGCGGACGACATCCGTCATCATCGACGCCGAGGCGCGGGCAATGGCGCACGCATCGCACTCGAATCGGATGTCTCGGATCAGATCGCCCTCGATGGCGACATCCACGTGCATCGTCTCGCCGCACAGGGGATTGGCCTTCGTGGCGCTCGCATCCGACTCGGCGAGCGCCCCGCGTCCGTGCGGTCGCCGATAATGATCGAGTATTGCTTCGTGATACAGGTCAGACATTGGCGAAGAGGGACTGCGCCCGTTTGACGCCGGTGACCAGCGCCTCGACGTCGCTCTCATCGTTATACACGTAAAACGATGCCCGAGCCGTCGCGCCCACTCCGAGCCGCCTAATCAGCGGCTGCGCACAGTGATGGCCCGCACGGATCGCGACACCGTCCTGATCGAGAATGGTCGCCAGGTCGTGGGGATGGATATCCGCCACGGTAAAACTGACCACACCACTGCGCTCAGCGGGTGGCGGCCCAAACACCCGCACCCCTTCGATCGCCGTCAGTCGTTTGCTGGCCGCCGCGGTCAACTCCTGTTCATGGCGCCGCACGTTGTCCATGCCAATGGCGTCGAGATACTCGACCGCGGCCGCCAAGCCGACGGCGCCGCCGAGATTTGGCGTGCCGGCCTCGAACTTGTGCGGCAAAATATTCCAGGTCGTGTGGTCGTCGCCGACGTACTCGATCATATCGCCGCCGGTCTGATACGGCGGCATGACCTCCAGTCGCTCTCTCCGGCCCACCAGCCCGCCAATACCCGTGGGCCCGAGCATCTTGTGCCCGCTGAACGCATAGAAGTCGACGCCGAGCCGATCGAACTCCACGCGCATGTGTGGAGCACTCTGTGCGCCGTCAACCACAATGATCGCACCCTTTGCGATACCCACGACCTCGGCGAACGGCGTAATCGAGCCGATCGCGTTCGAGACGTGCGTCACCGCGACGATCTTGGTCCGTGGCGTGATGAGACTGCGGAGGTGATCGAGATCCAGCCGGCCATCCTCGGTGATCTCGGCGATCTTGAACGCCGCGCCGGTCCTCAGCGCGAGTTGCTGCCACGGGACGAAATTGGCGTGGTGCTCGAGCCGCGTGACGACGATCTCGTCGCCACGATGTATATCCGCCGTCGCGGCGACCAGATTGAGTGACTCGGTCGTCCCCCGCGTGAAGATGAGACACGCAGGATCGGACACGCCCAGAAACCGCGCCACGCGCTCGCGGGCCGCATGGTACCGGTCGGTGGCCGCGACCGAGAGCGCATATGCTCCACGGTGCGGATTCGCGTACGCCGTCTCGTAGACATCGCGAACCGCATCGAGCACCGCGCGCGGCTTCTGCGAGGTCGCCGCCGAGTCGAGATAGTGCAGCCCCGGCTCTCGCGCCAGCAGCGGGAAATCGCTCTTGTTCATGCTTTGGGTCCCAGCAGGATCGTATCGCGCTCCACGCGCACGGCGTAGCTCGCGATGTCGTCTACGGCCGGCCCCAAGCGCACGCGCCCGGTGGCAATTTCGAACCGCGCGCCGTGCAAGGGGCACTCGATCGTGCCGTCGCTCATGACGGCGCCGGCCGAGATCGGGAACTCCTGGTGCGGGCAGCGGTCATGCAGGGCATAGATCGCGCCGCCCACGTTCACGAGGCATACCGGCTCGCCGTCCGGCGCGTCCACCGGGACAAGCTCACCCTCGGGGATCTCGTCCGTCCGCGCCACCGCGACAAATCCGTCGTCGATCACGCGACTTGCTCCAGCGCCGCCCTCAGCGCATGCCAGGCGAGCGTGGCGCACTTGACCCGTACGGGAAACTGCGCGACGCCGCCGAAGGCGGCGAGACGCCCGAGGCGCTCGCCCTCTGATGCATCGCCGGTAACGAGTCGGTGAAACGAGTCGAAGATCGCGTCGGCCTCGGCGCGAGTTTTTCCCGCGACCGCGGTCGTCATCAGCGAGGCGGAAGCCTTGGAGATAGCGCACCCGGTGCCGGGCGGTGTGGCGAAGTGCACGTCCGCGATGCGATCGCCGTCCATGCGCACCCACACGGTGACGGCATCGCCGCACATCGGATTGTTGCCGGTCGCCTGCGCGTCCGCACCAGTCAGCTCGCCGAAGTTGCGTGGCGACTTGCTGTGATCGAGGATCACGCTCTGGTAAAGCTCGCGGAGGTCCGGCATGACCTTATGCCGCGGCGACCAGCTCGGCGCCGCCTCCGACGAACCGCTCCCGGGTGAGTGCCTCGAGCGACTCCCGCACCTCGGGCTGATCGATCCGCTCCAGTACGTCGGCCGCGAACGCATACGTGAGCAGGTTGCGCGCCTGCTCCAGATCGATGCCGCGACTTCTCAGATAAAAGAGCGCGACCTCATCCAGCCGGCCCACGGTCGCGCCGTGCGTGCACTTCACGTCGTCGGCGAAGATCTCGAGCTGCGGCTTGGTGTCGGCTTGTGCGGTCTCGGACAGCAGCACGTTGTTGTTCGTTTGCTTGCCGTCGGTCTTCTGCGCCTCGGGCTGTACGTAGACCTTCCCATTGAACACGCCATGGGATGCATCGTCCATGATGCCCTTGTACACCTCGCGGCTCGCGCAATGCGGCGCCGCGTGCTCGATGCGCGTTTGGTGGTCGATGTGCTGCGTGCCGTCGAGCATATAGAGCCCGTGCATCAATGTCTCGCCACCCTCGCCACCGAGCACGGTATACAGGTTGACGCGCGCCAGCGCGCCGCCGGTGGCGAACGAGAACGAGTGGTACCGGGAATCCCGCCCTTGTCTCACCTCGGTCGTCCCGACGTGATACGCCCGGTCGCTCTCGCGCTCGATGCGATAGTGATCGACCTTGGCGCCGTCGGCGACCTGTATCTCGGTCACCGCGTTGGTGAAATACCTGGCGTCCCCAAGCGTGACGTAGCTCTCGATGACCGTCACCACCGCATGGCGGTCGGCGACGATCAGGGTCCGCGGATGCGTCGCGCCTTTCGCGGCCTCGGAGTCGGTCACGTAGAGCAGATGAATCGGCGCTTCGACTACCGTGTCCGCCGGCACGTGCACGATCGCCCCGTCGACGGTGAAGGCGGTGTTCAATGCCGTGAATGCATCACGCGTTGGCGTGGCGATCTTCGTCAGCCAGTTCTCGGCCGCTGGGTCGTTCCAATGTCCGGCGAGATCGAGCACGCGCACGCGCGACGGGAGACCTCTCAGCGACGACAGACCGGATGCATACCGGCCGTTCACAAAGACGAGACGCGGAGCGTCGAGTCCTAGTGTGAATTGCGCCAAATCATCGGGCTGGACCTGGCCGCTCGCGTCCCGTAATGGCAGCCAATCGACTTCAGCAATCGCCGCCGGACTCGTAAAGTGCCAGTCCTCGTTCTTCTTCGTCGGGAACCCGGTCGCGATGAAATGATCCATCGCCGCACGCCGTGCGCCGGCGAGCCACGCGGGACCACTGTCGCGGAACTGCTCGGCAAAGCTCACGCGGCGACTCCGGCGTACCCGTGGGCCTCCAGCTCGAGCGCCAGCTCTTTGCCGCCCGATTGGACAATGCGCCCGTTGACGAGCACGTGCACGAAGTCGGGCACGATGTAGTTCAGCAGCCTCTGATAGTGCGTGACGACAATCGTCGCGTTATCCGGCCGCCGCAGCTTGTTGACCCCATCCGAGACCACGCGCAGCGCATCGATGTCGAGGCCGGAGTCGGTCTCGTCGAGCACGGCCAGGCGAGGCTCGAGCACGGCCATCTGCAGGATCTCGTTGCGCTTCTTCTCGCCGCCGGAGAAGCCACTATTGACCGCCCGCTTCAACATGCTGGGGTCCATGTCGACGAGCTGCAGTCGCTCCTTCACAATGTCGTCAAACTCGAAGAGGTCGACTTCGTCGAGTCCCTTGGCTTTCCGAATCGCGTTGTATCCCGCCCGCAGGAAATACCCATTGGTGACGCCGGGGATCTCGACCGGGTACTGGAATGCGAGGAAGAGCCCTTTCTGCGCCCGCTCCTCGGGGGCCATGGCAAGGAGATCCTCGCCGTCATACGTGACGCTACCGCCGGTGACCTCGTACGCCGGATGCCCAGCGAGCACCTGCGCGAGCGTGCTCTTACCGGACCCGTTCGGTCCCATGATCGCATGAATCTCGCCCGCGCCGACTGACAGGGAGATGCCGCGAAGGATCTCCTTGTCGCCGACGGTGGCGTGCAGGTCGCGAATATCGAGCACGATTACCCTACGCTCCCTTCGAGTGTGATGCCAAGGAGCTGCTGCGCTTCGAGCGCGAACTCCATCGGCAGTTGCTGGAACACGTCTTTACAAAAACCACTGACGATCATGGAGACGGCATCTTCAGCGGTGAGCCCCCGCTGCTTGCAGTAGAAGATCTGATCCTCGCCGATCTTCGAGGTCGACGCCTCATGCTCCAGCGTCGCTGTATTGTTGGCGACTTCGATGTACGGGAACGTGTGCGCGCCGCACCGGTTGCCGACGAGCATCGAGTCGCACTGTGTGTAATTGCGGGCGTTGTCGGCCTTCTTGAGGACCTGCACCTTGCCACGATAGCTGTTGTTCCCATGGCCAGCCGAGATCCCTTTGGACACGATGGTGCTCTTCGTATTCCTGCCCATGTGGATCATCTTGGTGCCCGTGTCCGCCTGCTGGTGATTGTTGACAACGGCCACGGAATAAAACTCACCCGTCGAGTTATCCCCCTGGAGAATTACGCTGGGATACTTCCACGTAATGGCGGATCCGGTCTCGACCTGTGTCCACGAAATCTTGGAATTCACGCCACGCGCGGCACCGCGCTTGGTGACGAAGTTATAAATGCCACCCTTGCCCTCGGTGTCGCCCGCATACCAGTTCTGCACGGTCGAGTACTTGACCGTCGCATTGTCTAGCGCGACCAGCTCGACAACGGCTGCATGGAGCTGATTCTCGTCGCGCCGGGGTGCGGTGCAGCCCTCCAAATAACTCACATACGCGCCTTCGTCCGCGATGATGAGTGTCCGTTCAAACTGTCCCGTGCCCGCGGCATTGATGCGGAAGTACGTGGACAATTCCATCGGGCAACGAACGCCAGGCGGCACATAGCAGAACGAGCCGTCGCTGAACACGGCCGAGTTGAGCGACGCAAAGAAGTTGTCGGAGTAGGGGACGACCGAGCCCAGGTACTTCTCGACGAGAGCTGGATGCTCGCGAACGGCCTCGCCGAACGAGCAGAAGATGATGCCGAGCTCGCCCAATTCTTTACGCATCGTCGTGCCGACCGAGACGCTGTCGAAAATGGCGTCGACGGCCACACCCGAGAGCCGCTTCTGCTCGGTGAGCGAGATGCCGAGCCGCTCATACGTCCGGCGAAGCTCGGGATCGACTTCATCCAAGCTTCCCAGCGGCTTGACCGCCCTTGGGGCCGAGTAGTAGCTGACGTTCTGGTAATCGATGGGCGGATAGGTGACATTGGCCCAATGCGGTTCGCGCATCGTGAGCCAACGCTTGTAGGCTTTGAGACGCCAGTTCAGGAGGAATTCCGGCTCCTGTTTCTTCGCCGAAATCAGCCGGACGACGTCCTCGCTGAGCCCGCGTGGGATCGTATCCTGTTCGATATCGGTTACGAATCCGTACTGGTATTCGCGGTTGACCAGTGTCTCGATCGACGAACCCATGACTTCTCTTTTCTCCACAGTGACTTATATCGAATCCTAAGTAACTTTGTCGGCATTGTCAATTTAAGCAAACCGCGTCTATCTAATTGAAAATATTACAGTTACGAAGCTATGTCGCAGTTGGGTGCCTTGCTCGTCGTATCTAGAGTATGACCTACCTCGCTTTTGGAGCGACTGTACGCCAGCTTGGCCCTGGCGTTCTGACCATCGGGAGCGCTCCCGAGGCGGGGTGGCGCGTCTTAGGGCACGGTTTGGAGCCCCGACACGCGATCGTGTCCCAGGAGACCGGCTGGGGCGGTCGGGCCCTGATCGAGCGCGGCTCCCCAAGCGCCGTCATCGTCGTGAACGGCGCCGAGGTCAGCGGGGGCCGGGCCACGCTCGAGTTCGATGACGTCGTGCGACTCGGAACGGCCGAGTTTACGTATCGCCGCACCGGGCTCGGCGCCGCCAAGGGCGGGCCCTATCTCAAGGACCGGCGCCGCAACCGGGTGTACCTCGTCACGGAGCACACGACGATCGGCCGCGATCCGTCGTCGACGATCGTCATGAAGGACGTCGACGTCTCGCGGACGCACGCCGAGATCGTGAAAGAGGGCGACGCGTTCATCTTGCGCCCGCACGGGGTGTCCGTGGTCTCTGTCAACGGCGTCCGCGTGAGCCGCCAGGCGACGCTCCGCGAGGGGGACGACATCTCGATCGCGGACTCGACGTTTCGGTTCACGACGGACATCGGGCCGTCGACTGCCGTGTCCGTGGAACCTCGTCGCGACATCGCCGCCGGCAACGTCCCACGTGGGGCAAGCGCCCAAACGATGTTCATGGGCGCCATCGAGGCGCGCGATTTTCAGGATCGCACGCTCAGAAAAAAGATTACGCGCGGACTCGCCGTGACCCTGACGATCGTCGCTGTCGCGTTCTCGTTGTTTTGGCTCGCCTTCAGCGCCCGTCGGTCGAGCGCGGCGCTACGCCATCGACATGCCGCTGCCGCGACCGCCGCGGCCGCGACCCGCTAGCGACATTTCGTCAGCAGGATGACCGCGCAGGCGGCGGCTACTGCTGCCGCGCCTCCCGCCGTAATGGCCAGCGCTAAGCGCTGCCGATTCCCTGATGCGAGGATCGGCCCCTCTGTGGGCGGCTCGACTGACCGGACCACCATTGTTTGCTTGAGGGCCCCGCTATCCGCGGGAGCATCGCTCCGTTGGACGATCGTGACGCCCGCCGGTAGCGGCTCCTGTGTGAAGCGCAGCTCGATCGATCCGATCGTGACAACGTCGCCTTCGACCAACTTCTGCTCGGCCTTCACCCGCTCACCGTTGATATTCGACCCGGCCGCGCCCATCGAGCGAAACAGGTACACCGGCTTGCGCCCGCGATCGTCCACACGAACTTCCGCGTGAAACCGGGAGACCGATGGGTCGTCCACGACGACATGGCTGACCGAGTCGCGTCCAATCGCCAGTGGCGTGGAGCCGATCGGATACGCATGACCAGTACGATCCGAGACGAGAAACGCCGCCGAATACGTATTATTCACGACCAATGGACGATCGGCTCCGCCTTAAGGTAGCAACCGCGCTCGTCGTGACGCTGGCGGTGGCCGCCGCGTGCAGGCATTCTGCCCGCCCGGCGAAGGCTGCCGTCGATTCCGTAGCCGTCGACTCGACGTTGAGCCACGCCGAGGACACGACGTCGAGCGGCGATTCGAGCGCGGCGGGTCCGACGGATACGACGGCCGTCCGAAAGGAGGCGCCGGCGCCGCCACCGCCGCCGTTATCGCCGCTGGCCGATTCCATCGCGCAGTACATGGTCTTCGTGCCGGCGACGCAGACTTGGTTCGTCGTCGCCTCCCGAGCCAAACGCGTGCTGCTCGACCTGGGCCGGGTCGACGCCGACGTGAAAACGAAGCCGCACCGGCTCACGGCCTACCTGGAGGCCGTGCGGAAGCTTTCTCCGGTGCCGATCGGCACGCATTTCCGGTTGTTCACGACATCCGGTGCCTCGGACGTCACGGTCAAGGGATTCGATGTCTGGAATGGCCGGGTGGTGGCGACGCTCGCGGCCCCACATGAGATCGACTCGATCGGCCGCGCGGCCCCCCTGTTCGTGGCGTCCGCCGAGCGGATCGACTCGACGCGCGCGGATTCGCTGCGGCGCGTCGATTCGGCCGCGCGGGCCGATACGGTCACGCGAGCCGATACAGTCGCGGGCGGCCATCCCGACTCGGCCAAGGCCGACACGTGCCGCCGCGGAGACGTGCCCGACTCGCTTCGTTCTCGCGTGCTGGCGGTTCGCGATTCCCTGATCCTGTGGCTCGACTCGCTTCCGCCGCCGCCCTACCAGCGCCTCGTCAAGACCGAGAAGCCGCAATGGTCGACGATCGTCGGTTGTTTCGGCGGCGCCCGCCGGATCGCGCTCGCGGTCGATCTGCGCGCGGGCAACAACGAGTGGATCCGCGAGCGCGTCGTGCTGATCGACACGCTCGGCGCGGTCACCACGCTCCGCGTGAGCGATCTCCGATTCAAGGGCCACGACCTCCTGATGGCGCTCGACGCGGACGGGGACGGCCTCGACGATCTGGCGACCCGTGGGTTTGCCGAAGCGGCCGGCGGGATCACAATCTTGAAGCTCACCGACAAGAACCGCCTCGTGCGTCTGGCTGGCGGGTTCGCCTGGGAGTCGCGCTAGTTTAGGTTTGCCTATACGACACGGGTGCCGGCGATTCGCGCCGGCTGAGATTACACCGTCGAACCTGATCCGGTTGATACCGGCGTAGGGAGTCACGATGAGCACGCAGATGACGGCCGCGCGGCGCGGCGAAGTTACCGCCGCAATGTCGTTCGTGGCCGAGCGCGAGAAGCTTTCTTCAGAAGTCGTTCGCGCCGAAGTCGCCGCTGGTCGCCTGGTCATTCCGGCGAATATCCATCACCTGGCCGGCAAGCTCGAGCCGATGGCCATCGGCAACGTCGCCCGAGTGAAAATCAACGCAAATATCGGAACGTCGGCCGTGACGTCGAGCCTCGATGAAGAAGTCGGGAAGCTCGAGCTGGCCGTTCGCTACGGCGCCGACACGGTCATGGATCTCTCCACCGGTCATGACCTCGACAACATCCGGTCAGCGATTATCAACGCCTCGACGGTACCCGTCGGTACGGTCCCGATCTATCAGGCCGTCCTGATGGGCAAAGAGCTCGAGGAGCTCACGATCAACGACCTCCTGGCCGTCATCGAAACCCAGGCCAAGCAAGGCGTGGACTACATGACGATCCACGCGGGGATCTTGTTCGAGCACCTCCCGCTCGTCCATGGCCGCATCACGGGCATCGTCAGCCGCGGCGGCTCGCTGCACGGCGTGTGGATGATGCACCATCGGCGCCAGAACCCACTGTACGAGTACTACGACGACGTCCTCGACATCCTGCGCCAGTATGACGTGACGATCTCGCTGGGCGACTCACTGCGCCCAGGTTGCTTGCACGACGCCAGCGACCGCGCGCAATTCGCCGAGTTGGACACGTTGGGTGAGCTCACCCGTCGCGCCTGGGAGCACGATGTCCAGGTGATGGTCGAGGGCCCTGGCCACATCCCGATGGACCAGATCGAGATGAACGTCCGCCGCATGAAGGAAGTCTGCCACGGCGCGCCGTTCTATACGCTCGGCCCGTTGGTCGTCGACGTCGCTCCGGGGTACGATCATATCTCGAGCGCGATCGGCGCGGCGATGATCGGCTGGTACGGCGCCGACATGCTGTGCTATGTGACGCCGAAGGAACACCTAGGCCTCCCAAACGCCGAAGATGTGCGTCAAGGCGTGATCGCGTACAAGATCGCCGCCCATGCGGCGGACATTGCGCGGGGCCGCCGAGGGGCGCGCGATCGGGACGACGCATTGTCGCGTGCCCGGTATGGGTTCGACTGGAACGAACAGTTCCGGCTGAGCCTCGACCCGGAGCGAGCGCGGGAATATCACGACGAGAGCCTACCTGCCGAGTACTTCAAGAGCGCCGAGTTCTGCGCGATGTGCGGGCCCAAGTTCTGCTCGATGCACCACTCGAGAACACTCGATGAGGGCATCGCCGAGCTGGCCCGGGAGAAGGATCTCGCCGCGTCGGGCGCTAGCACTTAGCCTCGGCGCGGCGCTCCTCACCGCGTGCGCCTCCGGCGGGGCGCGGCCATCAGTCGCCCCAACGCCGGAGGCCGCGGCGGCTACCGATACGGGGTATTTGAGATCCCGCGGACTCATGATCCCGGTACTCGGCGTCACGCTGGATCGCTTGAGCGACACGTTCTATGATCGCCGGGGCGATGAGCGTATACACCGCGCGATCGACATCCTGGCGCCGAAGGGCACACCCGTGCTCGCGGCCGACAACGGCACGATCGTGCGTGTGTCGAGCAACTCGCTCGGCGGGCTCACGATCTACGCGATCGACCCGCTCCGGCGGCTCGTGTACTACTATGCGCACCTCGATCGGTACGACGTCATTGCCTACAAGGGCAAGGTAGTCGCCAAGGGCGACGTCATCGGGTACGTCGGCACGACGGGAAATGCCCGGGGCGGGCCACCCCATCTCCACTTCCAGGTCATGCGCTACCGCGACGAGCGCCGGTACTGGGACGGCGAGCCGATCGATCCGTTTCCGTACTTTGCGACCACAGGACAAGACCGCTAGTTTTGCCAGCATGCCCTACGTCATTACGGAAGCCTGCATCGGCGTGAAGGACAAGGCGTGCGTCGACGTCTGCCCGGTGGACTGCATCTACGAAGGAGAGCAGCAGCTTTTTATCCATCCGGACGAATGCATCGATTGCGGGGCATGTGAGCCGGAGTGTCCCGTGACGGCGATCTTTCCCGAGGAAGACGTTCCGGCCACCTCCACGCAGTACGTTCAGATCAATCGCGACGTCTTCAAGAGCGCGACGCCGCCAGGGCGGCCTTCGCGATAAGCAGCGCGACGAGCGCGGCATACTGTAGGAACGTGCTGCGCTCGCTCTTCCACGCTTCGCTCCAGTGGTGCTCCCCGGGGACGAAGCGCGCGCCCACGTGCGGCCACCATCGCGCGGTCTTGGCTTTGTAGGCGAGATACTCGGCGCCGAACGTCGACTCGAGAACGCCCTCCTCGTAGGCGACGATGAAATGGTACTCGACCGCGAACAGCGCGATAGCGACGATCGGGAACCACGAAATGCCTGACATGATGGCGAACCCGATCCAGATGAGCAGATTGCCGACGTAGAGCGGGTTGCGGGTCATCCCGAACACGCCCCAGTTGACGAGCTGCCGCACGGTGCGGGATCTGCGCCGCGTGACGGTGCCCGCCGCGGCCACACCGGTGAGTCTGAAGGCCTCGCCCCAGATGATGAACCAAGCCCCGACGGCCCAGGTGAGCCACCACTGTCGTCCTGGCACCAGCAGTCCGATGACGACAATGGGCACTGGCAAAAAGCTCCGGTACCTGAAAATCCAGGCCCCGATGCGCGCGGCGCGAGTCTGCTCAGCGGCGCTGATCATGATGGCGGTCGCCGGCGCTCACGGCCGAGCGTGACCCAGCCGAGCGCGCCGAAGATGGGCAGGACGAGCACAATGGTCGTCCACCATCCTTTCGCTTTGCGCGAATGTGCGGGGCTGTGCCAGATCGAGTACAGCGCCGCAAGGTCGCACGCGACCGTGACGGCGATAAGCCATCCCACAGTGTCAGTCTAGTTCGCGGGTCGATCGCACGTCGCCAAATCTGACGTGACGGCGCGCGCATTGAAAGTGACCCACAGCAACGTGGGCCCACGCAGGGCCAACGCGACGGCCGCAGCTTTCGCCATGTACGTATCGTCCAACGGTAACCCAATCTCGGCCACTGCCTCTCGTCCCCTGTCCAACGGTTTCCCGTACGCGCCGCCGTACGCCGTGTGATCTATACGAACCGGCACCGCGGGCAGCCCGGCCGCGCGGATCAGTCCCGGAATGCGCCACGGCGGCGCCGCGATCCACGGCACAACCCGCACGGCCGTCACGGTCGTCCGGATGCCCGCAACGCCCAAGCCCATGGCAATACCCGCCGCTGTTCCGCCAGTGCCAAGCGGCACAACTATGGTTTCGGGTGTTGGAAGTTCACCTCGCCGAATCTGCTGGGCCAACTCACGCCCGGCCTCAATGTGCCCCTGTATCCCAATCGGCGATGTCCCCCCGATGGGCACAAAGTGCATTGCCCCCCCTCGTGGGTCACCTCTCCTCGCGTGTGCGTACGTGTAGCGCGCGAGCGCAGCGAGCGCGTGATGTGTCTCGATGGCAGTGCAGCGGGCGTGAATCTCGTGGGCGACCGCCAAAGCCGTGGGATTCATGACCTGCGGCCACGTATACGCGATAGTCCGAGCCCCGAGTCGAGCCGCGTGGACCGCCGTGGCCAGCACGTGAGTCGAGCCGCGCGAGCCGAGCGTGACGACGGTGTCACCCGGCGTGACCGCGCCGAGAAGAAACTCGAGGGCGCGGACCTTGTTGCCACCGCACACGGTGGCATTCAGGTCATCGCGCTTGACCCAGATCCGGCCACGGACCTCGACGGGAGTCGGAAACGTCCCAAGGCTGGCTCTTACGCTAGATTCCTCGAACCGTGCTTGAACCGCCACGCGAGACCTCGCTCGTTTATCTCGACAACCAGGCCGAAGTCGACCGCTTCCTAGCGGCGATCACCGGCACGCGCGAGTTGGCCCTCGACACCGAGGGCGCGAGCTTCCACCGCTTCGTGGATCGAATCTACCTGCTCCAGCTCTCGACCCGCGAGAAGAGCGCGATCATCGACCCGCTCCCGATCGGCTCGCCGGTCGGACTCGGCCGCCTCCTGGAGGACGCGCACGTCGAGAAGGTCTTCCACGATGCCGACTACGACCTGCGCCTGCTGCACCAGGATTACGGTTGGCAAACGGTGAACATCTTCGACACGCGCGTTGCCGCGCAGCTCCTCGGCCTCAAAGCCTTCGGGCTGGCCGCGCTGCTCGAGCGCTACTTCGGCGTGAAGCTGGACAAGAAGCACCAGCGCGCCGATTGGTCCCTGCGGCCGCTCACGCCCGGCATGCTCGATTATGCCGCGCAGGATACGCGATACTTGCTCGACCTCCGCGATCGGCTCAAGGAGGAGCTGCACGCGACTGGCCGCTGGTCGTGGGCGGCCGAGGAGTTCGCGCGGCTCGACGGCACGCGATGGGATGACGAGGGTGACGGGCTCGCATGGATGCGGATCAAAGGCGCCCGTGACCTCACGCGGCGCGAGCTCGCGTTGTTCCGCGAGCTGGTCCAGTGGCGCGACGGCGTGGCCAAGATCCTGGATCGCGCGACGTTTCGCGTGGTCGGCAACGAAGCGCTGCTCACGGCCGCGCACGACGCCCCGCGCACGCGCGAGGCGCTGGCCGCGATCCGCGGTATGCCGCGCGGCATTGTCGACAGCCGCGCCAACGACGTTCTGGCGGCCATCGAGCGCGGCCTCGCCGAGCCCGACGCGAACTTGCCCCGCTTCCCAAAGGCCCCGCGCTGGGAGCGCGACCCGGACTTCGACGGCCGCGCCGCTCGCCTCAAGGCCGTCCGCGATGCTGCGGCCTCGCGCCTGTCCCTCGATCCCGGCGTCCTCTTCTCTCGCGAACGCCTCGAAGCGGTCGCGCGGGCCAACCCACGCACGGCCGACGATCTCCTTCGGGTCAACGATGTTCGGCGCTGGCAAGTCGACGTCCTCGGCGCCGATTTCCTCAACGCGCTCGGCGAGGCCCCCGAGGCCCCCGAGGCCCCGGCTACGGTTGACGACTCGCCCTATCGCGACGGCTGACGCGCTAGAAGCCTAAATACGCGCGGACGCGAGGCTCGATGCGATCCGGCGACCAGAAGGGCGTCCACACGAGATTGATGGCCGCGTCAGCGACGCCAGGCATGGCGCGCACCTGTTGCTCGGCCTCCGTCATGATCTCAGGCCCAGACGGGCACCCGGGCGAGGTCAACGTCATGTCGACCGCCACCTTCGCCCCGTCGACTCGCACGTCGTAGATGAGCCCGAGGTCGACGATGTTGAGATTCAACTCGGGGTCCTTCACCCGACGGAGCACTGCTTTGACGTGATCCGGCGTGAGGGCCAGGTCCTCTGGAGCGGGCGTCTCACTCATACCCGAAACCTACTTCGGATGCTTCGCCCGCGCCTTGCGATGAGCCCGGTGCGCCGCACGAGACCGGCGCGAGTGGCGAATCCGGCTGTTCCACCCAGACTCGCGATCGGCGCGGAATGCGACCGGCATGGATAAGACCGCGCCAGGCTCGTCCGTGCACGCCACGGCCGCGGCGTCAGCCAAATCAGCGCGTACGTCAGCGATAACGCGAGCGGGCCGGCGCGCACGGGCACCGTGCACACGGTTCGTCAGTAGAATGACGAACATCTGCCGGTCCGGATCGATCCAGATCGACGTGCCGGTGAACCCGGTGTGTCCATATGCATGGCTGCCCATGAACCGTCCGCATCCGGCTTCGCCGTCGCACGTATCCCACCCGAGCGCTCTCGTGCCGGCCGCACGCCGCGTGAACAATGCGACGACGGAGTCGCTCACGATGCGCGTGCCATTGTATACGCCGCCATTGAGCAGCATTTGCGCGAACACGGCGAGATCCGAGGCGGTTGAGAACATGCCGGCGTGTCCCGCGACGCCACCCATGGCGAACGCGTTCTCGTCGTGCACCTCACCCTGCAGCGGATAGCCACGCGGCGGATTGAGCTCGGTCGGCGCGATGCGCCATTTGAGCGCGGCGTCCGGCCGGTAATACGTGTCGGTCATGCCGAGCGGCCCGAAGACCCGCTCCTGTAAGAACACGTCGAGCGTCTCGCCAGTGACCGACTCGACGATCATGCCGAGGAGATCGGCGCCGAGGTCGGAGTAGATGTAGCAATCGCCGGGGCGACACTCGAGTTGCGTCTCGAGGATGTATTGCTTCGCTTGGTCGGGATCATGCGTGAGCCGCCACAGATCGCGGCCAGCCGGCAATCCCGACCGGTGTTCGAGCAACTGTCTGACCGTGACCGAATCTTTGTAGCCGCCCGTGAACCCGGGGAGATACGAGACGACCGGCGCGTCGAGGGAGACGCGCCCTTCGTCGTACAAGATCATGATGGCTGTTGTTGTCCCGACAACTTTCGAGAGCGACGCCAGATCGTAGATGGTGCTGTCGGCCGAGACGTGGTCACTCGAAGTCTCCCACGAGAGGCGGCCAAACCCATGCTCCCACACCAACGCCCCTTTGCGGCCGATGACAACGGAAGCCCCGGGGAATCCCCCCGCCTTGATGCCGCGCGCGATCACCCGGTTGATGGCGTCGAGGCGCCGTTCGGACATGCCGACGGCGCTCGGGCTCTTAACGGGCAACCCGGACGATGATGACAAAATGGCCGCAACTACAAGGAGTAGCATGGCTTTATGGTTATCCCACTGGGCTCAACTCGCATACGCCATGCTAGCCGAGCCCGTTTCTCAATTGTTGGCGCAAACCCATAAATACAATGGAGTTGGCGCTTCCGTCAAATATATAACGTGACGATGCTGTTGGTTCCCGGCAACCATCAGGTGTGGCGTCCGTGTCTCACTGACAGCGCAGGATGAACACGGACGACGAGCTCGTACGGCGCGCCATCGCAGGCGATGAGCGGGCGATGCGGCAGCTATGGTCGCTGCACGCCCCCCGTATTGACGCGCTTGTCCGCCGGCTCGTCCCCGACCCGGACCGGGCGGCCGACGTGGCGCAGGAGGTCTGGATCCAGATTTTCCGGGCGTTGCCGTCCTTTCGGGGTGACTCACAGTTCGCTACGTGGGCGCATCGGATCGCGGTCAACGGGACGCTGAACGCTATCCGGCGCGCCAAGCGGGTCGACTTCGCGGAAGCGGGCGGGCCCGTTCAGGAAGACACGGTCGCGGTCGAGCCGGATGACGAGGCGCCGTTCGTGCGGGCGTCGATCATCGAGGCCGCGAATCGATTGGCGCCAGGGGCGCGAACCGTTTTCGTGCTCCATGACATCGAAGGGTACACGCACGAAGAAATTGCCGAATCACTAGGAATCACGCCGGGCGGATCGAAGTCGCAACTGTTCAAAGCGCGGGCAAAGCTCAAGCGATGGCTCGCGCACCTCGTCGATGGAAAGACACGCGATGCACACACACCTGTCTGATCACCTGTCGGCCGAGCGGCTAGCGGCGCTCGCCGACGATGAGCTCACCACGAGCGAGGCCGCGCACGTGACCTCGTGCCCGCCGTGCGCGGCAGATCTGGCCGCGCACCGGCGCCTCCTCGCGCGCGCTCGCGAGGAAGGGCAGATACCGAGCGTCCCGTTGACCCGGTGGGAAACGCTGGCGCCCCAGTTGGCGGCCGCGGGACTCATCCGGCGACGGGCGCTCCGGTGGCCCGTGCGCATTGCGGCCGCCCTGGTCTTGGCCGCGGGTGGAGCGCTCTTCGGTCGATACACGGCCACGCCGCGGGTCGTGGCCCAGGCGTCCGTCGGGGCCGACAACATCGACGACTCGATGCCGATCTTTCGCTCGGCGGCCGAGGCCTTGGCGACGCTCAACCGCGCCGAGCGGGATTATCGTCATGCGTCGGCGTACCTCGTGGCGCAGAATCCGGAGACGACCGTGTCGGATCGCCGCGATGCCTATCGCGCGCGGCTCGCGGCGCTCGATGAGGTGGCGCAGGCGACCGCGGCAGGGCTGCAGGAGGTTCCGAATGATCCCGTGCTCAATCAGTACTACTTGTCCACGGTCGGCGCGCGGAACGCGACGTTGCGGCAGCTGAAAGGCGCGCTCCCGGTCGGCTTCCGGCTGGAGCGGTACTGATGCGCTTCGCGGTGATCGGGCTGCTGCTCGCTGCCGGTGCGGTCGGTGCGCAGGAACCCGAAGGGTATTTGGGCATCGCGTTCACCTGTCCGCTCAAGCGGATCGAGGACGCGAGCGGCGTCCGTGTCATCCATCTCGCGTATCCCGCGGTCGAGTCGGTCGAGCCGGGGTCCCCGGCCTCGCTCGCTGGCATCAGCGCCGGCGACACCATCCTCGCGTACGACTCGGTCGACGTCGTCAACCACGAGCTGTCTCTGACGCGGATGCTGCGTCCCGGCCGCCGCGTTCGCATTCGGGTTCGCCGGAACGGCGCCATCAGAGAGGTCCAGGTCCGCGTCGCCGCGCGGCCAACCACCTACATCGAGGAGCCCGTCGGCACGCTCCACCCTCGGTTTATGGGCCCGATCCTCGCGCTCCCTTCGCCCGACCAGATCGGCGCCGCCGGTGCCGCGCTCATCCGCACCAACGACGACCTGCTCGCCGCGCTCGGCGCGCCCAAGGGCTCAACTGGCGTCCTCGTGGTCAATGTCACCCAGGGCACCCCCGCCGACGCCTCAGGGCTTCGCGCTGGCGACGTTGTGCTGAGCGCCGAGGGGCACAATGTGAACGATCCCGAGGCTCTCGCCCAGCTCATCGCACTGCCACCGGGCGACGCCGTGACACTGCGCGTCTACGGGAACCACAGGGTCCGCACGGTGACGCTGCGGCCCCAGTAGGCTACTTGACGCTGCCGGGCGGCAGAGTGTAGAGCAGTCGCATGGTCGCGCGGTCTGCGTTCGACAGATCGCGTACGCGCACGCGGGCAGTCATGATGTTCGTCGTATCATTCGAATGGTCGAGCCCTAGCAGGTGCCCGACCTCGTGGAGCGCGATCGCGCGCACGGCCGAGGCGTCGAGCGCCTCCCCACGATTGTGGTGCAGGGCGATCGAGATGTTCGCCTCGACAATCCACCAGTTCTCGTCGCGCGCCCACATCGTCTTGCCGCTGATCTGCTCGTCAAAGTGATCGCGCCACGTGACATGAACGTCCGCGTTCACGGAGTCCCTCGTGAACACGAACGCGACCGGCACGCCAGTGTTCTGCCAGGTGACGAACGCGTCCCGGGTCTGATCGATAAACTCGGGCTTCCAGTCGGCGATCGAATCGCCGGACTGAATCCACACCCGCAGCGGGTCGACCAGTCGTTCGGGCCACCGCGCGAGGGCCGAATCGCGCTCGGCGAGGATATCGCCGATGTACGTCCCAGGCTCGCCTTCCACGAGCCGCCGGTGGATGTCGGATAGATCCCGCTCAGGCGCCGCGTCGCGCGTGCGCCCACCGGTGACAACGCCGGCATGCGCACCGGCGTCTGCGTCATCCGGCGCATTCGCCCGCGGCACATCCGCGATGACCGCGGCGCTCTGGCGGGTCTCCGGCGCCGACCCACGGCGCACAGCGTCCGCCTGCACAGCGATCCAACCACCCATCGCAACCGTAGTCACGACGAGCATCAAGTCTGTGCGCTTCATCCAGACCAAGACGACCAGGCGAGCCCAGGGGGCACGCCAGTGAGCAAACAGGGGTTTCGTGCCCGAAAGGGCGCAATAACGTACACGCGGTGACGCCAGGAGTTCGCCACCTGTCCAACCCAGTGTATATGCGCGGCTCACTCGTTCTGTTGGCGGTCTTCGCGGCCAGCCTCCCGGCGTGCACCTCAGGTACGACGACCCCAAACGGCTCGTCGCCGACCGGCCCCAATAACCCGACGGGTCCTCGCGGACCATACGGTGAGGTGTACGGCACGCAGGTCTCAACCGACAGCGGCGCGATCGATGACTCGGTCGCCGTGACGCTCACGATCGCGAACCCGACATCGGCGACCATGCACCTGATCTACGGTGCGCCGTTCACATACGCGCGGTTCATGCAGAACGACACGATGTTCACCACCGTCAGCCCGCTGCTCGTACCCGACACGATCGTCCTCGCCGCCAACGCGGACACGACCCTCACGCCGATCTGGGTCCACCTGTCGACGCAGCCGTTGCACCCGCTGCCGACGGCTGAGGTGATCGGCGTGCCGACGGGCACCTACAACCTCGCCGCGTGCGCGTTCGTGCCCCAGGGCGCGAACTTCGTTCCCAGCTGCGGCCCGACGGTTCAGTTCACCGTAACGCCATAGCCTCGATCGCCCACGCGGCGTGTTCACGCACGACCGGGTCGGGGTCCTCTGACGCCGCGCGCTCGAGCGCGGGCAACGCACTCGCATCACCCCGATTGCCAAGCACGACGGCCGCGTTACGCGCGAGCCCGCGCCGCTTCGCCCGCGTGACCGCCGTCCCGCGATAGCGCTCCCGGAATCCCGCGTCGTCCAGCGCCAACATCTCGACGGCGTCGATCTCGGCCCTGGGCGCGAGCGCTGGCTCATCGAGCGCTCGCGCAAACCGGACGTTCCACGGGCAGACGTCCTGGCACACGTCGCAGCCGTAGACGTGGTCGCCGAGCCCCGAGCGGAACGTCTCGGGAATTGCTCCCTTGAGCTCGATCGTGAGATACGAGATGCAACGCCGCGCGTCCATCACGCCCGGCGCGACCAATGCCTGCGTCGGACAGGCATCCAGACATCGCGTGCACGTCCCACAGTGCTCAGCCTCGAATGGCGCGTCGGCCGTGAGCTCGAAGTCCACCAATATCGCGCCGAGAAAGAAGAACGATCCGAGTCTCGGATGAATCAGCATCGTGTTCTTGCCGAACCACCCCAGCCCCGCACGCCGCGCGAGGTCACGCTCCAGAATCGGCCCGGTATCGACGTATGCTTTCCCACCGACTGGTCGCCCCACCTCGGCCTCGAGCCATCGATGCAACTCGGCCAGGCGTTCCAGCATCACGTCGTGGTAGTCCCGCCCGCGCGCATATCGCGCGACCGGTCCGTCCGGTTCCTTGCCGCCATAGTCGAGGGCGACAACGATCGCGTGGGTCACGCCGGTGACCACTCTGCGGCGGGCAAGATATGCCATCTCGCCGTGGTATCCCGCCGCGAGCCACGCGTCGAATTGTGCGGCGGTGTCCGCGGGACCGAACGCCGCGATGCCGCACAGGTCGAAACCGAGACCGTAGGCCGCGGCCTTTAGTCGATCTTCGAGGTGGCCCATAGGGCGTAGTGCTCGATGTCCCGAGCGGGAGGGACTGCATTCGCGTCGCCATACGCGGTGTACATGCGCCAGGCCAGGTACGCGTGATCAGGGATCGGCAGGATCGACCCGCGCGAGCGAAAGCGCCACGCGACACGGAGCAGCGCCAGTGCCAACCGTGGGTTGAGCACCGCGCGCAGCGTCAGTGTGAAGATGAGTCCGGGCCACGACATGTCCCGTAATCTCGCTTGGGAATCCAGCCGAGTGACAGGACGCCCATGGGATCGACACTCGTGTGGTCGTACCGGATGATCCAGTGCAAGTGCGGTCCGGTGACTCGGCCGGACTGGCCCACCCGGCCGATGATCTGTCCGCGCTGGACGGTGTCGCCGATCGCCACCGGCGTTGCGCTCAGGTGAAAGTAGCCGGACACGAGTCCGGCACCGTGCTCGATGTAGACGACCGTTCCGGCGAGATAGAAGTCGGCGACGAGCGCGACGACCCCACGGTTCGTCGCCTGCACCGGGTCGCCGAGCTGTCCGCGAAAATCGACACCGGTGTGCCGCGACGTGAGCGTGCCGTTGAATTTGCGTCCGCTGGCGAATCCGCTCGTGATCCGGCTCGCGCGTGGCCGCATGAAGGGCTGCCGCCAGAGCGGCGGCGTCGCCAGCGCGATCGCGCCGACCGTGCGAGCCAATTCGCTCTCGCCTTCCAACCGCCGCGTGGTGTTCGTCGTCGCCGGCCGGCTGAACTCGGCGGCGACGTGCAACTTCTCGGGCTTGGCGGCACTCGCGACAACCGCCGCCGGCGGGGCGGTCACGCCGAGCGTCGTGTCGCGTTCCGTGATCGTCCCGTCGGCGTATCGATATCGGAGCGCCGCGTGCACCGTCGTCACGTCGAGCGGCACGGCGGCCAGCGCGACGAACGATTTGGCGCTGTCCCGGTAGAACATGATCGGCTCGTCCGCCACCCGCCCCCAAATCGCACGCACCGAGTCGCCCGCGGACGTCATCTCGATCAGCGTCCCTGGCGCCGGCTGCGCCGGACGCCAAGAAAGAGGGGTGAGAGGAGAGCCCGCCCTCGCCTGTGCGCTCGTCGCACGTCCACCCATCGCCGAGTCGGTCGTATCACTGCCGCCACAGTCAGCACGTTGTACAGTCGCCGCAGGCGCTGTGTAATTCTTTATCGCGACAGACGCCGCGCCGTGACGCACGTCAGCGAGTGTGAGCGCGACGCCGTCAGGCGAGCGCGACTCGATGACCCAACGCCCGTCGGCAACAGAGTCAAATGCGAAGCGACCGGCAGAATCCGCGATGGTGTGCAGCCCCAACTGAGGGATGCTGAGCTTAGCGCCTGCCGGAGCGTGACCAGTAACTTGAGCGGCCACGGAATTGAAGGCGATGAGCACGGTGGGTAGACTACCGCCCATGCCAAAGAAGCGGCCCCAACGCGCGAGCGTGCCTCGCACGGCGACGGGCAAGAAGATGGACCTCGACGCCTTACGCACGAACGAGCGCGCCGCGATCGAGGGCGTGCGCGAGCGCACCGAAGAAGGCCACATGCTCGCGGGCCGCACGCCTCCCTCGCAGCTCCGCGACGCAAGCCGTCGCTCGGGCGCGGTTCGCGTCGTCGAAGAATCCATTCGCGACCGCCCTCCGATCACGGAAGATGAGAAGCTGCTCCAGGAATCCGGGCCGCAAGTGGACTTCACGCGCACCGACCCGTGGCGCGTTCTCAAGATCACGAGCGAGTTGATCGAAGGGTTCGACACGCTGGCCGGGATCGACAAAGGCGTCTCGGTCTTCGGCTCGGCCCGCACTGGCCCGGACGACCCGCAATATCGCGCGGCCGAGGAGACCGCGAAACTGCTCGCGCGCTCGGGGTTCACGATTATCACGGGCGCCGGCCCCGGCATCATGGAAGCCGCGAACAAAGGATGCCGCGAGGGCGGCGGGCACTCGGTCGGCTGCAACATCGAGCTGCCGTTCGAGCAAGGTGCGAACCCATACGTCGATACGCTGATCAACTTCCGCTACTTCTTCGTGCGGAAGACGATGTTCATCAAGTACTCGGTGGCGTTCATCATCTTCCCGGGCGGGTTCGGGACGCTCGACGAGTTGTTCGAGGCGCTCACGCTGATCCAGACGGGGAAGATCTATCAGTTCCCCGTGATCCTGTTCGGCCGCCGCTACTGGGCGGGCCTGCTGCGCTGGCTGCAGGCCCGGGTGCTGACCGAGAAAAAGATCTCGCCAGGCGATCTCGATCTGATGCTGCTAACGGACGACCCTGACGAGGCGGCCGCGGCGGTAGTCGCTGCCCACGAGGCTCAAACTCGGGCTGTTGGTGCGCGTCTCGCGAATGGGCGACGAGGACTGAAACCCTGAGCCGTGCCGGACGACGACATTGCTGAACGACTTGCCGATGTTCTGGTACGTGAAGTACCCGGTCCCGAACACGTCCGTGTTGGTGCTGTCGATGATGTTGTACGCGTAGTTTGCCGTGAGCGTGTCGCCGCTGTACTGGTACCCGATGTTGCTCACGAAGCCCGTCAAGAGCTCGATCGTCGGCTGACCGGTCGAATCGCTCCACGTGCCCGTCGACGTATCGGCGACGTGATAGTTCACGTAGTTGAAATTCGCCGGCGGGTGGGTCGTCGCGATGCGCTCGTCACGAATCGACAGGTAGTCGATCTCGATGACCGTCGAGTCGGTGTTGAGCGAGATGTACGAGCTATCGAGCAGGAAGTTGATGACGCGCGTCGAATCCGTCGTCACGACGCTGTCTTCCCCGCCGCCGTAATTGTACGGGAGTGGCTTCCCGAACACCGTGATCAGTCGATAGAGCGCAGCGGGCGCGAGACCGGCGGTATTGCCGCCGCTGCCGCCGCCACCGCCGACAAAGGCCAGGCAGTTTGCCCAGTTATTGGCGTTCGTAGCTTGCTGATAAAGTTCGCACTGCGGACCAGTGGCATCCGTCAGCCCGCTCCCGTTCCCCTCGCATGCCGCGAACAATACCGCCGCGCTCGCGACGGCAACCGCCGTGATCCGTCTCACTGAAAACGCTCCTCTTCAGGCTCTCGTCGGAACGACGCGAAACGGGCGAGGATCGTCACAGCAAACGCATGTATTTCCCGTTCGCCACAACGTTTGCGGTGGCTGATCGCGGCGCGGTATGTTGCCTTATGATTGAAGCGCTGAAAGCAAAACTGGGTGAGGAGGTCGAGCGGCTCCAACACGAGCTGAACGTCACGCTGCCCAATGAAATACGCAAAGCGGTCGAGCTCGGAGACCTTAGAGAGAACAGCGAGTACAAGGCCGCCCTCGAGCGGCAGCAGTTCGTGCAGGCCCGACTGGGCCAGCTGCGCCAGCGCCTCAGTAAGCTCTCCACGATCGACGTCGCCCAGATCCCCGCCGACAAAGTCGGCCTCGGCTCGCGCGTGACCGTCGAAGATCAGGCGACCAAGTCGACCGAGGTCTATAACCTCGTGTTTGGTGACTCCGTCGAGTTGGAAGACGGCCATGTTTCCATGTCGTCACCGATCGGTCGCGCCCTCGTCGGGCGCGGACTGGGCGACCTGACCGTGCTCAAGTTGCCGGCCTCCACGCGCAAGCTGAAGATCGTCGAGCTCCTGACGATCCACGACCTCGGCCAGGCTAGCTAAGGGCTACTCATCGACGCCGAACACGCGCTCCGCGTCGGCGTCATACTGCGCAACCGCCGCGACTCGCGCGCCAGCGTCCCAGTCTCGGATCGGCGCGAGCAGCTCGGCGACGTGAGGCGCGATCGCGCGGCCTGCATCCCGAGTCTCGAATGCAATCTGCGTCCGCCGCATGAGCACGTCGGAGACCGTGCACGCCATCTCCCGCTCCGCCGCATAAAGCACCTCGGCGGCGACATACGGCAATCCCGGCACGAGCGGCTCGGCGAGTGCCCGATCGCGCTCGGCGAACCCCCAGACGAGCGGCCACCGATCGCCGTACGCCCGCACGAGCCGGCTGGCGATGTCATGTGAGCCGACTCGGGCGGCGGCAGCACTGATGGTGTCTTGAGTGGCGCCGAGCGCGCCGCCAGGGAGAAGAAGGGACTGCGTTGCCGACGCTGTTACGCTCCGGCCCAGCGCGCGCTCGACCGCATCCACCACCTCCGCCGCCATCGACCGGTAAGTCGTGAGCTTTCCTCCGCTGATGCTGATGATACCGCCGGCACTCGTGTCGATCGAATGCTCGCGCGAAAGAGACGCCGGATCAGTGCCGGCCTCGCGCACATTGGCGCTGAGCGGCCGAATGCCCGCCCACGCACTGACCACGTCGCTGTCTCCTAGTCCCGCGCCGGGAAACGCCGCGTTGGCGGATTCGAGCAGATACGCGATGTCCGACCGCGATGCCCGGACCGCGTCCGGCGTCGCGGTCGTCGGCGTGTCGGTCGTCCCGATGATGGTGAGCGCCCCAAACGGCAGCACGAACATGACGCGTCCGTCCACGACCGAGAGCAACGTGACCGCGCCATGGTTGCCCACGCGCGCCGCCGGCACAGCGAGATGCACGCCTTTCGTACCTTGCACCGCCGGCGGTGCGTCGGGCCGATCCATCCGCCGTATGGCGGTACTCCATGGACCGGCGGCGTTTACGGTGACCCCCGCCCGGATGGTCGTCGACCCACTCCCGAATGCATCAGCGACAATCGCCCCCACGACGCGCTCGCCCGAGTGCACGAGCTCGCACACGCTGGCGTGATTGACCACGACAGCTCCCGCCTCGGCCGCTGCCAGAGCATTCGCCAACGTCAGCCTCGCGTCGTCCGTCGCCGCGTCCCAATACTGCGCGCCACCTTGCAGGCCGTCGCCTCGCAAGGCCGGCTCGTTGGCGAGCACTTGCGCGACCGACAGCTGCCGGTGCGTGCCGACGTTCCGAAAGAGCGCCAGCGCGTCGTAGAGCAGGAGCCCGGCGCCAAGCTTCCACCGGGGCACGCGGGCGCCAGCGTAGACAGGCCACGTGAACGCGAGCGGGTGCACGAGGTGCGGTGCGATCGACAGCAACGTCCGCCGCTCGCGACTGGCCTCGAACACGAGATGCAGGTACCCGTGCTCGAGGTACCGGACGCCACCGTGCACGAGCCGAGACGAGCGGCTCGACGTCCCGCTCGCGAAATCGTCGCGCTCGACGAGCGCGGTCTTGAGCCCGCGCAGCGCCGCGTCTCTCGCAATGCCGGCGCCCGTGATCCCACCACCAATGACCAGCACATCGAACGGCGCCGCACCAAGCTGGCTGAAGCTCCGAAGTGGCAGCGGAGAAGGCACGGGTCTAATTTCCGTTAGATGCCGACCTTTGGAAATGGCCGCCGGGTGGCGATCGTCGCCGGCCTGCGGACGCCGTTCGCCAAAGCGGGGACGGTCTTCAAGACCGTAAGCGCGATCGAGCTCGGCCGCCTCTGCGTGACCGAGTTGGTCGAGCGATCGAACCTCGACGGCGAGGACGTCGACGCTCTCATCTTCGGCACGGTCGTTCCGTCCGTGCTCGCGCCGAACATCGCGCGCGAAGTCTCGTTACTGCCAATTTTTCCGAAGGGAATCCCGGCGTTCACGGTCGGCCGTGCCTGTGCCTCGGCCAACCAGGCGATCACCGACGGCGCCGACCAGATCGCGCTCGGCCAGGCGAACGTCGTCATCGCCGGCGGCGCGGAGTCGCTCTCGGCGGTGCCGATTCTTCACTCGCGCGCGTTCTCCGATATCCTGCTCGACGCGAGCAAAGCGAAGTCGGTCCCGGCCAAGATCGCCGCGCTGGCGCGGACGCGACCGCGCGATCTCGTGCCCGTGACCCCCGCGATCGCCGAGCCATCGACTGGCGAGACCATGGGGCAGTCGGCCGAGAAGATGGCCAAGATCAACCATATTCCGCGCGACGAGCAGGACCAGTTCGCCCTGCGCTCCCATCGTCTGGCGGCCGCCGGCACGGCCGACGGACGCCTGACCGCCGAGATCGCGCCGGTCTACGTGGCCCCCAAGTTCGAGACGGTGGTCACGTCGGACAATGGCATCCGGGAGAACACGAGCCTCGAGCAGCTCGCGGCACTCAAGCCCGTCTTCGACCGCAAGTACGGGACGATCACCGCCGGCAACTCCTCGCCGCTCACCGATGGCGGCGCCGCCGTCATTTTGATGGGCGAAGACACCGCCAAGGCGCTCGGCTTCACGCCAATCGCGTTTATTCGCTCATACGCGTACGCCGCGCTCGATCCCGGCGAGCAACTCTTGCAGGCGCCGGTACTCGCCGCGCCCGATGCGTTGAGACGTGCCGGGCTGACGTTGGCCGACATCGATCTCTTCGAGATGCATGAGGCGTTTGCGGCCCAAGTCCTGTCGAACCTGTGCGGTTTCGAGTCCCAATACTGGGCCGAGCGCGCGGGCCTGACCAAGCCGCTCGGCGCGGTGGATCGGGCGAGGCTCAACGTCATGGGTGGGTCTATTGCCATCGGCCATCCGTTCGGTGCGACGGGCGCAAGAATTCTGACGACGCTCGTCAACGAGCTGCGCCG
>DATHNL010000154.1:0-8503 GCA_035486035.1 Gemmatimonadaceae bacterium | reverse complement strand
ACGCGGCGTGGCGAGGAGCTGGTGCGCCGTGACATAGCGCCAGTCCGGTTCGTCCCGCTTCTAGGGAAATACGGGTGGCCCGCCTAGAGGATGCTGTCTTATGTCAGAGACGAAACAGCAAGAACAGCAAGGTCTTACGCGTCCTGCTTTAAAGCCATTTGTGAGGCCACTCCAGGCTGAATCGCCGGTGTTGCAGCCCATGGCACCCGCATTTGGCCGCGTCACCCTTCCGCCCTTTGGTCCAATTCGCTACGGCGGGCCTAAACCTGGTGCGGCTGTCGTCACGCCGAGCCGAGAGGACGACGAAGCGCCGACGTGGGCGTCGATCGAGGAGTATGTACACGCGGCTCCGACGGCGCCCGAAGTTCCAGAGGCCGAGCCGGAGCCGGAGCCCGTAGCCGCTGAGGCGGCGGTCGAGGACGACACGGGTCTCTTTGATGAGCAGCAACTGCCTCACGAAGAACCAGCTCCAGCTCCACCATGGCTCGATGCGGCGCCGGCAGAGCCGGAGCCAGAGCCTGAGGCCGAGCCGGAGCCATTGGCGCGTCGCCCGGCGTTGCCATTGACGGGACCTTACGATCCGACGCCGATCATGAATCCAACGATTGAGCGGACGACTGAGCGGACGACGCCGATCATGAATCCAACGATTGAACGGACGACCGAGCCGCGCCGCATGACTCCGATGCGCGTGACGCCGCTTCGTCCCGCGGTGGCGATTTCGCCAACGGCGGTGCCCGCCGAGCCGAATGCCCGTGCCGTGGCCGCGGCGCTGGAGATGGTTGCCGCGCGCGTGCGACGGGGCGAGCTCGTCGTGCCTGGCTCCATGCCGGCGAACGACGACCCGCCGGCTCTTGCGGCCGTACTCGCGGCGACGCTGGCTGCCCTCCTCGGGGTCCGTACCTAACAACTACATTCCGTAGGTGCCGGTTCAGCACCTACGGATTACCGGACGAGTCCAGGGCGTCGGGTTTCGGTGGTTCGTGCGCGAGCGCGCCGACGCGTTGGGGCTGGCCGGCTGGGTGAAGAACCGCTCGGACGGGAGCGTCGAGCTCCTGGTCTCGGGCGACGCCGCGGCGTCGGAGCAGTTTCTGGCCGCGGTGCGACGAGGCCCGCCACATGCCCGTGTCGAAGCGATCGAACCGATAACTCCCCCGCCGGCGGTGTCCCACGCCGAGCATCTTCCCCGACCTTTCGCCGTGGTACGCGAGTGACCGCCATCGAGACCGACCTCCGCTCGTACGTGCGCGACATCCCCGACTTTCCCACGCCGGGCATTGGGTTCAAAGACGTCACCCCGCTCTTGGCGGACGCTCACGCCTTTCGTCGAGCGACCGACGCGATGGCCGCACCGTTCGTCGACGAGCGCGTCACGCACGTCGTGTCGATCGAAGCGCGCGGCTTCATCTTCGGTGCGCCCGTGGCCCAGTCGTTGGGCGCCGGGTTCATTCCGGTGCGCAAGAAGGGCAAGCTGCCGTCAGAGACCGAGCAGATCGAGTACGCGCTGGAGTACGGCAGCGGGATCCTCGAGATCCATCGCGACGCCTACGAGCCGCCGGCGCGGGTGCTCGTCGTCGACGACGTCCTCGCGACGGGCGGGACCGCCAGCGCGACCGCGCAGCTCATCGAGCGGATCGGTGGCGAGGTCGTGGGCTTGAGCTTTCTCATAGCGCTGTCGTTCCTGAACGGACGCAAAGCGCTGGGGTCGTACAAGACGAGTGCCCTCATCACCTACTGAGACGCACAGCTCGGTCTTCGCCGATCTCGACGCCGAGCTGTCGCGCGTCGTGATCGGGCAGCCGGCGCTGACTCGGGGGCTCATCATCGGGCTCCTGGCGGACGGGCACGTGTTGCTCGAAGGCGTACCGGGACTGGCGAAGACCCTGGCGGCGCGGGCGCTGGCGGCGGCCATCGATTGCCGGTTCCGGAGGGTGCAGTTCACGCCTGATCTCTTGCCGGCGGACGTCATCGGCACGATGGTCTACCATCAGCGCACGGGCGAGTTCACCGTGCAACGCGGGCCGGTCTTCTCGCAGCTGCTGCTGGCCGATGAGATCAACCGGGCGCCGGCGAAAGTGCAAAGCGCTCTGCTCGAAGCCATGCAGGAGAAGCAGGTCACGATCGGGGGGCAGACGTTCCCGCTCGAGGAGCCATTTATGGTGCTCGCCACCCAGAATCCCATCGAGCACGAGGGGACCTATCCGCTGCCCGAGGCGCAGGTCGACCGGTTCCTGCTCAAGCTCCTGGTCCACTACCCGGCGCGGCAAGACGAAGCCGAGATCCTCGACCGCCTGACCTCGGGCTCCGCTCCGGTTGTGCGTCCCGTGATCGATGCGGCCGGCGTCCTCCGGGCGCGGCAGGCCGTCGACGCCATCGCACTCGATCCCAAGGCGCGAGACTACGCGCTCGATATCATTCGTGCGACGCGCGAGAAGAACCCGTTGGTCGAGTACGGCGCGAGCCCGCGCGCCGCGATTGGGCTCGTGCGGGCGGCCAAGGCGAATGCGTTTCTCGAAGGCCGTGGGTGGGTGGCGCCGGAGGACATCAAGGCCGTCGCGCCCGATGTCCTTCGCCATCGCGTGATCCTGACGTACGAAGCCGACGCCGAGCGGGTGACGGCGGACGACGTCATCACGCGCATCCTGGATACGCTCCGCGTGCCGTGAGCGAGATCGTCGACGACGTCCGCCGGCTGGAGCTGGGCCTCCGGCGACTCGTCCGCGACGTACTCGCCGGACAATACGGGAGCGTCTTCAAGGGCCGTGGCGTCGAGTTCTCCGACGTGCGCGAGTACCAGTTCGGCGACGACATCCGGACGATCGACTGGACGGTCACCGCGCGGTCGACCACGACCTACGTGCGGCGCTACGTCGAGGAGCGGGAGCTCACCGTCGTCCTCCTCGTCGACCGCAGCGGTTCCGATGCCTTCGGCAGTCGCGTGCGGAGCAAGGCCCGACTGGCCACCGAAGTCTGCGCGGTCTTGGCACTCGCCGCGGCGCGCAACCATGACCGGATCGGCCTCCTGCTCTTCACCGATCGGGTCGAGCAGTACATGGCGCCCGCCAAGGGGCGTCGCCAGGCGCGGCGTGTGTTGCGGGAGCTGATCGCGTTCCAGCCGACAGGGCGGGGGACGGACCTCGGCGCGGCGCTCGCGTATGCCGACCGGGTGCTGCGGCGTCGCGCGGTCGTCTTCATCGTCTCCGACTTCGTGGCGCCGCGCGGCACCTACGCTCGCGCGCTCGACGCGGTGGCGGCGCGACATGACACGATCGCCGTGCAGCTCGTCGATCCGCGCGAGCGGGAGCTGCCCGACGTGGGGTTGCTCACCGTGCGCGATCCCGAGAGCGGACAATGGCGCACGATCGATACCGGGAGCGCGACGGTCCGGTCAGAGTACGCCACGCGCGGCGCGCGGTTTGACGCCGAGGTCAGGCGGTCGCTCGAGCGGAGGGGCGTGGATTGCATCCGGCTCGAGACTGGACGCGGGTATGTCGCGCCTCTTGTCGCATTCTTCCGCCGGCGGGAGCGGCGGCAAACTCGATGAGGCCGCCGCTCGGCGCTCGGATCACGAGGACGCCGCTGACGGTTGGCGACCCTCTGGTGGTCGAGCTGCATGGTATCCTCCCTCGGGGCGCGACGCTCCTCGACGCCGTGCCCCGCGTGCGCGATACGTTGCCGGACGGCGTCCGGGTGCTCTCGGCCGACTCACTGCAGCTCCACGACGGCGTCGTCAGCGGCCAACTGCGGGTCGCGTTCTTCCGGCCGGACTCGCAAGTCGTGCCCTCGTTCGCGATCGCCTATCACTCGGCGACCGGGACCGACACGCTCGTCAGCTCGGCCGTGCCGGTGCTCGTGCATCCGGTGCTGCCGACCGGCAACGCCACGCTGCGCGATGTGCGCGATGTCGATGCCCCATGGCCGCTTGCCCGCATCGGTGTGGTCCTCGGCCTGGTGCTCGTCACGTGGCTCGTGTTGCGCCGCCTCCGCCCTCGTCCGCACGTTGCGCCGCAGGCGCACGTACCGGTGGCACAGTCGCCGAGCGCCTATGAGGTCGCGCTGGCGCAGCTACGAGAGATCGACGGGGCCGAGTTGCCCATCGAACAGCGATACGCCAAGGCTGCCGACGTCGTACGCGGATATATCGCGGCGACCCGAGGCGTGCCCGCGTTGGAGCGGACGACGCCCGAGATTCTCACCGCGCTTGGCGCGAATGGGGTCCTAGAGTCATTCCTGCGAGAAGCTGATCTCGTGAAATTCGCTGGGGTGAGACCTGAGGCGTACCGCCCTCGGGCGCGCGAGGTGATCGATGCCCTTCGCTGACCCGTGGGCGTTGGTCCTGCTGCTCATTGTCGTGGCCGACGCGCTCCGCGATCGACGTCCACGGCAGTGGGTCGCGCTGCCGATGGTCGAGACGCCGGTGACGCGACGCGCTCGCTGGGCGCGGCTTCCCGCGTGGCTGCGTTCGGCCGCGCTCGCGCTCGTCGTCGTGGCGCTCGCGCGCCCGCGGGTCGAAGGACAAGTGCGCGAGACCAAGATGCGCGGCCGAAACGTCATGCTCGCGCTCGACATTTCGAGCAGCATGAAGGCGCACGACTTGGGCGACGCCAGTCGCATCGAGCTCGCCAAGCGTGTGCTCGGCGAGTTCGTCTCCCGCCGGCCTGACGACTTCCTGGGGCTTGTGGTCTTCGCCGGCCGGGCGTTCACGCAAGCACCGCTGACGACGGATGACGCGGTCGTGATGGACCTCTTGCGTCGCGCTGACATCGGGCTCCTCCCCGACGGTACCGCCATCGGGACGGCGTTGGCAATGGCCGAGGTCCACCTGGAAGATCTGCCGCGCGGCAGTGGGGTGATCGTCTTGTTGACCGACGGCGGGAACAACACGGGCACGCCCGATCCGCTCACGGCCGCCGCCATCGCCCGGGCGCTCGGCATTCGCGTGTATGCGGTCGGGGTGAGCTCGACCAACGTGTCGCGGAGCGAGATCCCGGCGACTATGGGCGAGGCGCCGTCGTCGCTCACGACGTTCGAAGAGCGACTGTTGCAGCGGATCGCCACGACCAGTGGCGGACGGTACTATCGCGCCACGGACAACGCGACGCTCCAGCGCGTCATGGGGGAGATCGATCGGGCCGAGCGAACGGAGCTCACCCTGCGTGAGGTGCTCAGCTATCGCGAGCTATTCTGGGTCCCGCTGGGCGTGGCGCTCCTGCTACTCGGTACGGCCGCGACGCTGCGGCTCACAGTGCTCCGAGGCGTGCCATGAGCCATGTCGTGGGGTGCACCATGAGGCGCGCGTCATGACGTTCGGCGCATCGTGGATCCTCTGGCTCGTGGTGCCGATCGTATCGCTGTCGATTCTCGGCGTCACAGTACGCGAACGCCGAAGGCGTCGCGCTATTCAAGCGTTCGGCGACGCCAGTCTCATCGAGCCGTTGTCCGCATTGCCGAGCGGACGACGCCGAGCGTTCGTCGCGGCGTGCGGAGTGGCGGCTATCGCGCTGTCGCTAGTGACGTTGGCGCGCCCTCGAAGTGGGACCGGAGAGCGGGCCGTTGCGGGCAGCGGCGCCGACGTGCTGTTCCTGTTGGACCTCTCGCGGTCGATGCGCTCGACCGATGTCGTGCCGTCGCGCTTGGACGCAGCGAAGGCAGCGGCGCGAGCAATCGCGGCGGCATTGCCGAGTGATCGCGTGGGCCTGCTGGTGTTCGCGGGCGATGGATTCTTGCAGTTGCCTGCAACAGTGGACCGGTCGACGTTCGAGGCGTTTCTCTCGGCCGCGTCGCCTGCCGATGTCCCGGATCCGGCGACGAACCTGGAGGCAGCTGCCGGCGTTGTCGCGAACGTGATCCGCGGCGACAGCACGTATACCGCGCTCGTCGTACTGTCAGATGGCGAGGACAACGTGGGCAAGCTGGAAGGAGCGATTCGTACGCTTCAGTCGGCGCATGTGCGGACCTACGCGGTGGGTGTTGGAACGACTGAGGGCGCGGGCATTGATAGCGGCGCGACAACGCGGCTCATGGAGGACAACCTGCGCGATATCGCCCGCCGCACCGGCGGCGTCTATGCCCGCTGGTCTGGACCATCGAGCGTGACACCGGTCGTTACCGGCCTCGCGCAGATGCCTCCGCGCCCGATCGCGGGCTCGGCACGAGTAGCGGGCATCGATCGCTTCCAGTGGCCACTCGCGTTGGCCTTCGCCTTGTTGCTGATCCAATGAGACGCGCGCTCGCCGTGCTGGCCGCCGTGGTCATGGTATTCGCGTTCCGCGGCAGACTGGCGAACCTGCTCCAGCGGCAGCACGCCGCGCGTCTGTATCAGGCACGCTCATGGCACGAGGCCGAACGGGCGTTTCAGGGCCTGATCCACGACGCGACCGTGAAGCGCCACGCCGACGCCATGCCGCTCCTCGATTATGATCTCGCGACGACCGACTACCGACTCGGCCGATTCGACGCGGCGGCACAATCGTATCACGTCGCAGTCGCTGGCGACCCGAAGCTAGCCGAGCACGCCTACTACAATCTCGGCAACACGTACCTGTGGCAAGCGCGCTCCTCGATCGATCACATGACAAAGCGGATGGCGTTGCGCGCCGCTGTATCGTCGTACGAGGAAGCGTTGCTGCTCAACCCGCACGATGCCGATGCGAAATGGAACCTCGAGGTCGCATTGCGGCGCTTGGCGGATGCAACCGAGCCGCCATCGCAGCTGTCGCAGCATCGCAATGCGGCCGATTGGGGCGGCGGCAACCTGACGAAGTCGGGATACTCAGGCAACCCGCAGACCGCGGCCGGTGGGGTGCCGGGCGGTGGATTTGGGCAACCGGGTGGCGGCGATGCCGTCCCAGAGATCGACGAGAATCATGCGCGTGCGCTGCTCAACGCGGTCGAACGGGCGCAAGTGAGCGGACAAGAACTGAACGGTCCATTGACTCGCCGTCCCGCGCGTCCGACGCACGAGCCCGACTACTAGTAGGGAACCCTTCGTGAGGCGTCTGGGTCTAATTGGATGTGAAACGCCTCGCGGTCCTCCTCGCCTTGGCTTTAGCCGCCTGCACGAGCCCGACTGAGCCGACGCACTCGGCGACGGGAATGTGGAAGGGCGTGGTCGGCCCGCACGCGCTGACGCTCTCGCTGGTGATGCATCCCGACCGCTCGGTGACCGGCGTGGGCATCGACACCACGACGTCGAGCGTCGCTCGATTCCCCGTGCGCGGCACCGTGTCCGGATCGACCGTGGTGCTGTTGTTCACGCCCGAGTCGGTCGACTCCGGATTCAGCGGCCGATTCACGGACGTGTCGCGGCTCGAAGGGTCGCTCGACTTCCCGGGATACTCGACGACCGTCGCATTGCACCGGCAGTAGCTCAGTCGGACCGCATCGCAATCAACGGATCGATGCGCCCGGCGCTGCGTGCCGGGAGCCACGAGGCGAGGAAGGCGACACCCAGGAGCGCGGCGCACACGACTTCGTAGGTCGCGAGGTCGTTCGGTTTGACGCCGAACAGCAGGCTGCCAAGCACGCGGCTGCCGACCAGCGCGATGGCGAGTCCTATCGCGAGGCCCAGGCCGGTCAGGCGCAGGCCTTGGCCGACGACGAGCCGGACGACTTGCCCCGTGCGGGCGCCGAGGGCGAGCCGGATGCCGAGCTCGCGGCGGCGCTCGCGGACGACGTAGGCGAGGACGCCGTAGATCCCGATGATCGCGAGCAGCAGAGCGACGACGCCGAAGGTCATCACGACCATGGCGTAGAGGCGTGGCCGCGCGAGCGAGCCGGCCACGTCGGCGGCCAGGCTGCGCGTGCGGAAGATCGGCACGTCGGGGTCGACGGCGCTCACGGCGCGGGTGGCGGCGGCGAGAACCTGGGTGGGGTTGGACGTGGTGCGCACGACGAACGTCAGGAACGCGCGCGAGACTTGCTCGTGCGGTTGAAAGATCTCGGGTGGTGCGGGCGTGCGGAGGTCGTCGAATTTCATGTCGCCGACGACCCCGACGATGTCGCCGCCCATCTGCACCAAGTCGCCGTGCCCGGTCGAGTCGGCGTTGCCGCCGAGGATCAGGTGATGGCCGATCGCGTCGCCGGCCGGGAAATACTTGCGGGCGCAGGCCTCGTTGATCACGAGGACGCGGTGGCCGTGGGACCGGTCGTCGTCGGTGAATTCGCGGCCTTCTTTGATCGGTACGCCCATCGTGGCGAAGTATCCGACGGAGACGGGCTCGTAGATGGCGGCCGGCTGGTCGTCCTTCGACGTGGGGCGTCCCTGGATCTCGAACGTCACCGGAAAATCGGGATAGCCGGCGAACGGGACGCCGAACCCGTAGGCCGACGCGCGCGTACCGGGGATCGCCAAGAGACGGTTGCGCACGGCGTGTGTGAATTCGCGGACGCGCGACCAATTGGCGTACTTGTCGCTGTAGAAGTTCACATCGAAGGCCACGACTTGTGCCGGCTGGAATCCCGGGTCGACATCCATCATGTGGATCAAGCTGCGCGTGAGCAG
>DATHNL010000153.1:0-26968 GCA_035486035.1 Gemmatimonadaceae bacterium | reverse complement strand
CACGCGTTCCAGGCGATCATCGGCGCGTCGATCATGAACCTCCTGATCGTCGCGATGGTCGATCGCGGTATGCGCCTGTCGACCGACCCGGTCGGGAGGCTGCTCAACACGCGCGCGTTTGTCGCCACCGGTGTCTTGAGCTACTCGCTCTATCTCTGGCAACAGCCATTCCTGGCGAGCCACCAGACCGGGTGGTGGACGGCGCTCCCGATCAGCGTGGCCTTCACCGTATTGGCGGCGCTCGTCTCCTACTGGCTGATCGAGCGCCCGTTCCTCGCGCTGCGCCAGTTCATGGCACGCCCTCACTTCGTCCGGGTCGCAGCGGTCTTCCCCTCGACGACGAGGCCGCCCGAGTAGTGCGCTTCGAACGTGCCCGTCATGTGATCGCCTTTGTAGTGCGATACGCTGTGCAATAGTGTCACGGACTGGCCGGGTCGCTTCGTACTTGGATACGGTCCCGCATCGGTTACGACACTGTCCCCGCCCGTCGCGATGACTCGCACGGGGATGGGCGGCCGGTCCGCGAACTTCATGATCCACGTCTTCTGATCGTCGGAGACCGTGATGACGACGGCTCCGATCACGCTGTCTTTGGGCCCGATCATGAACCGGTTGTTCCACACGCCGGCGGTGCTCTGCGCGCCGGCGGAAGCCGCCAGGGCGAGCGCGGCCGAAGCCACGAGGACATAGCGCATGTGCCTCTAGTAACCCTATGGTTACACAGCCGTCAAGTGCCGCCAGAGCGCTCGGTCGCGCGCCTAGGCCGGCATCGCGGTCCAGGTCGTAGCCTTGGCCGTTTTGTACCGCTTGATGTTGGAGTAGGGAATCGTTGTGAGGAACGAGACTTCGTTCCCCTTGCTCGACAACGCGATCATGCTCGAGTCGCTCAACGATTTGTCGTCGGCGACCACGAGCGAGTTGAAGTGCGAGTTGCACTCGAGTGACGTGGGATTCTCGGTGCACTTCCCACCTCTGTCGAAGTACACCAGGTCGTCGAACACGATCTCGTAAATAAAACCGCTGGAGTACCCGCCGCAGTCGTCGGTGAGATCGGTCGAGATATGAATCGTGGTGCGATTTTTCTCCAGTTTGATCATGCGCACCAGATCCAGCATCGTCCACTTCTCGCCTTTGTTCAGCGTGTCCTGCAGATCCTTCTTCAACGCCGGCAGCGTGACCTTGAGCGCCTGCATTCCGGAGAACCGCCGGATGAGATCGCGGGCCTGCACCACGCTGAGCGGGACCCATGCCTGGAACCCGTCGCGGAGATCCTTCGGCTGTCTCGAGTCGCCTCGATAAAACGTGTATGCCATGGGCGGCAATGTAATACTTACAGGCGGCTGGACGCAGTGATCCGGTAGACGACGCACGCGAGCCCCGCCGAGTTGAGGCGCGACGACTCCACGAGCACGCCGCCGATCTTCTCGATGGCGCGCCGGGAGCGCCAATTCTCGGGCCCGATGAGAAACACGACGTGGTCGACGAACGCGAACGCGTGCCGCAGCATCAGCCGCTTCATCTCGCCATTGTACGTCCCGCCCCAGTGTGATCGTGCAAGAAACGTCCAGCCGATCTCGATCTCGCTTTTCTCGGGATCATAGCCGTAGTACCGCGATGACCCGACAACCCGGCCGTCCGCCTTGTCGATCGCGATGAGCGCCCCGCCGGACGCCAGCGCTTCCCGGAAGAAGGCCGCGAAGACGTCCGGCTTGTACCGATCCGATGCCGGATGCTGTTCCCAGAGGAGCGGATCCGACGCCACGGCATAGAGATCCTGGAAGTCCTCCGCCCGGAGCGGCCGGAGTGTCACGAGCTCACCCTCCAGCGTCGGCTGCAGATCAGGTTGCACAGTGAGAGCCGTTCGCGCCTGCGCGCGTTCTTTCTAGTGAGCCCATCGCGAGCACGGAGTTTCTCATGTCCACATCACTTCGCCTTGTACTCTGCACGATAGCAGTTGCCACGACCACGTTCGCCCAAACTCCTCGTCCCGATGGCTCGCCGCAGCGCCACGGCGCAATCGGGTTCATCGCGCCGGCCGGCTGGACTGTCCAGCGTGGTCCCAATGGTATCACCGTGCTGGCTCACGCGGTCAACCCCCAAGAGCAGCCATGCGAGATCCGGATGCTGCCGCCCGCCGCTGCACAGGGCGATCCCGCGCAAATGGGTTTTCAGATGGTGCAAGCATTCTCCAACCAGAATCGACTCGGACCCTACCAGGGCCAGTACGGCAAGACCGTGATGCAGTCACGCGAAGACGGCGTATCGGGCACTGGCTGGAACTACGTGGACCTCTCAGGCCAATTGGGCCAGAGCGGCATCACCGTGCGCGTGCTCATGGTCGACATGGGAGGCGGCCAGGTGCTGCCGATCGTCGGCTTCACCAAAGTCTGGAATTGCCTCGGCAACCAAGCAATGCGCGACAACGATGTCTGGGCGCTCTTGTTCCACAGCTTGCAGATTCCCGGCTACACACAGGACTCGCCGAAGCTCGCCGAGCAATTGGTCGGGATGTGGACCAGCGCCAGCGGCGGCGCGGGGAACGCCGCGATCTTCGCGCCGAACGGTCACTTCAGTACGGTTGCCGTCTACCAATCGTACCAGGCGTCATCCACCCCGGGTTATGTGTGGGAGGTCGACCGGAGCTGGCAAGGCGACGGCCCGTACGAAGTCCACGGCGACCGCGTACACACGCGCAACCCAAAGGGGAGCGACACGGAGAAAGACGTGACGCGCTACTTCAGCATCGTGCGCACGCCCAACGAGAACAAGCCGGGCGGCTATGAGTACGCCTTACGAATGGTCGAGCGATCCTGGGACGGCAGTGCCACGTGGGGGTTCAATCCCGCCAGTGGGAACTTCGTCACTCACATGATCAAGTCCCCCGGCTCCCATCAATGACGCCGGAGATCGTCCTTGGGATTGATGAACGTGAGATCCGTCGGGCCGACGCCACTGATCTGTATCAAGTACTCGCCCGACTTCGAGTACTGAAAGTGGCTCAGGTTCGCGGGTAGGAAGAGCACGGTGCCTTCGGGATACGCTTTCAGCTTCGTCTCGTCCCACGTATCCCCGACGCCGAGGTACAGCGTCCCCGAGAGCACCGTATAGATCCGGTCATCCGGGTGCGTGTGCGGCATGATCTTGAGGCCATTCGGCGCACGCAGCCGCGTCGCATACAGGCCGGGCTTGGTCGGCGTGCCATACACCACCGCGCGCATCGCTCCGGTGGGTAAGGCGGGATGTTGGCTCCACTTGATCTCGTCCGGCGTGATCGATTGCACTGTTTGGCCTCGAACGGAACCGGCGACAAGTGCGACCGACGTCAGAACGGCCAGCGCGCGATTGGACATGATCTCTCCTTTTCTGGGGAACCGATTCAATGTTCAACCCATTGGTTGAATATAAAGTCGACCCGAATGGAGAATAGTATGAACATCGAGAACAAAACGGTCCTGATCACTGGCGCGAACCGCGGCATCGGCGAGGCCCTGGTCATCGAGGCGCTGCGCCGCGGCGCAAAGCGGGTGTACGCCGGCACGCGCGGCGCGCCCCTCACGATGGTCGATGCCCGCGTCACGCCAGTGACGCTCGACGTGACCAATGCCTCGCAGATCCACCGTGCGGCTAGAGACGTTCAGGATCTCGACCTGCTGATCAACAACGCCGGCGTCGCGATCTACGATGACCTGAGCAACCCGGACGTGATCGCCCAGCACCTCGCCGTCAATTTCTCGGGCGTGCTCAGCATGACGAACGCATTCTTGCCGCAACTCAAGCGCTCCAAAGGGGCCATCGTCAACAACCTCTCGTTGGCGGCACTCGCCCCTCTGCCGATCATACCGGCCTACTCCATTTCAAAAGCAGCCGCGCTCAGCATGACGCAGTCGCTGCGGGCGCTCCTGGCAGGCCACGGCGTCCAAGTGCACGCGGTCATCCTCGGCCCCATCGACACCGACATGAACCGAGGCTTCGACATCCCGAAAGCCTCGACCGACTCCGCCGCGAAAGGAATCTTCGACGGCCTGGCGAATGGCGACGAGGACATTTTCCCGGACCCGGCGTCTCGGTCCGTCGCGGACGGCTGGCGCAACGGTGCCACCAAGGCCCTCGAACGCCAATTCACCGCCTTCGTGCCAGCGTAGGCTGGGACGAAGCGTCACACAAAAATTGCCTTGTCGCGCGTCCCTCGATTATTTCCAAACTCCGTAGCGGTGCGGTCACCAAACCGGAGGTTCGTATGGCGAGCGACAAGATCACCAACGTCGTTCTCGTGCACGGCGGGTTCGTAGACGGCTCTGGCTGGGTGGGCGTCTACAGCATCCTGAAGCGCAAGGGATTCACCGTAAGCATTGTACAGAATCCCACGATATCACTCGCGGGCGACGCTGCCGCCGCGAAGCTCGTGATCGGCCAACAGGCCGGTCCAGTCATCCTGGTTGGCCATTCATACGGCGGCGCGGTGATCACCGAGGCCGGCAACGATCCCAACGTCGCGGGGCTCGTGTACATCACCGCATTCATGCCGGACGCGGGTGAATCCGTGGGAACGCTCATTGCCAACCCGCCACCAGGTGCGCCGGTGCCGCCGATCCTGCCGCCGATCGATGGGTTCCTGTTCCTCGATCGAACCCAGTTTGCCGCCTCGTTCGCGGGCGACGTGGACCCGGAGGCCGCGCGGTTCATGGCCGATTCGCAGGTGCCATGGGGGCTCAATGCGCTCAATGGCACCGTCACGAATGCGGCATGGAGGACGAAGCCGAGCTGGTACCTGCGCGTCACGGATGACCGCATGATCCCGATCGCGGCGCAGCGCTTCATGTGCGAGCGCGCCGGAGCCGACGCGACCGAAGTTCCGGGAAGTCACGCGATCTACGTGTCGAATCCCAAGGCCGTCGCGACCCTGATCGAAACCGCGGCGACTCAGTGCCATGCCGCCAGCGGCAGATGAAAGGCGAAGACGCTGTCGACCGGGATACCGAGCGCGGTGATCGTACGACGGAGCGTCTCCGCGCGCGCGGCGTTGTAGTTCGGCTCGAAGGCCGGCGGCACAATCATATCGCTGGCGTAGAGCCACCGGCGCGCCGGCCAGTAGACGAGGAGATCGCCGGAAGCGGCTGGTAGGAGACGGATCTCGTTCGCCCCGCTGCCCAGCGTGATGGGAGCGTGAACAACGCGCAGCGATGCGGTGCGTGGCGCGCGGGCGAGCGAGTCCGGTTGCGTCGCGTATGGCGCCGCAATGACGGCCCGCACGCGCGCGGCGTTGACATCGAGCGCGTAGATCGGAATGCCGCGACTCACGTATTCGCGAACGCCACCGATCTGCATCCAAGCCGACGCCGTGGTGATGACCCCGGCGATCGGAATACCGGGAAACAGACGGGCCGCCTGCGCCAGGACCGCGCGTGACTTGGCGTTCGACTGCGACGCGTCGAGGACGATAATCCCGTCGGGCTCGCGAATGAGCGCCGACTGATAGTACCCCGCGAAGAGCACCACGCCGTCGGCCAGCGTCACTGGAGTGAGCGTCGGCTGCGGCATGGTGGTCGGTGCGCCATGGCTCACCGTCGCGAATTGTGGTCGCACGGAATCGGCGATGGCAAATGAGTCCGGGGGCGCCGCTGGCGCGACGTCGATCTCCGTCACCAGAAATCGGCGCCACGGCTCGCCGTTGAACGTGACGAGTCGTTGACGCGGATACCATACACCGTTCGCCTCGAGGGTCCACCCCGACCAGCGCGTGCTGAACGTGATGTCGCCCCACAACGACCAGAACACGAATGTCGGATATGCGCGCACGAGCCAGACGGCGTCGGGAAAGCCCGTCGCGGCATCGATGGCAAGCCGGACGCGCGCGTCCGCCCAGTGGAACGCGACGACGTGATGGGGGACGCCGTCGATCACCGAATCACGCAGTGCCGTGAGATCCGGTGCGGCGAGCGCCGTGAGCAAAATGCGGTCTGGCGCGAGTGCGAGCACCTCGGAGGCGACCGCGGCATCGAACCCCGACGCCGCGGCGAGTCCACCGCGGCTCACGACGCTGTCACTGGCGACAATCGTTTGCGTGAACGATTGGTTCGCCATCGCAAAGCGGGTCATGGTAGTCACCCGGAGCCCCACCGGCGCCATCCGCCGCAACGTCGTGATCGTCTCCGCTATGGCCGCCGGAGCTACACGTGGATCGCCGACTGACGTGAAGTACTCGATCCCCTCTTCGACCGTGCGAACGGCTGACACGGCCTGCAGCCTGTCGAGACCGCCGATCGCCGCCGCGCTGCGTTCAACCATCTGGCGCGCGGGCGGCACGAGCGCCAGGAGATAACACAGGATGGTGCGCATGCGACCAATGTTCGTCAGCCGCGCGCCCGAGTTCGAGGTATCGTGCCGCCAACGCGGCGATCATGCAGCGAGTGAGGTGTCGTCCGTAGGTTGGATCATGCCGAAATCCTTTGTGGTCTACGATAACATGCAGTACTCGGGCAAGCCGTCGACGGTCAAAGGCCTGCTCAAGCACATCAACCTGCTCGGTGAAGCGAGCATCTGGCCCGGTCTCAAGAACTACGGCACGCTCCCGGCGCAGAGCACCTTCGCGTCGATCGTCCGCAAGGCCGTCACCGGCAGCGGGCCGCTCGTCCTCGATGTCGAAAAGCTGTTGCTCACGTCGACCGCCAATGCGCAGACCCTGTCGACGCTCGCCGACTGGGCACACACGGCGGCGCCGGGTCATCCGGTCGGCTACTTCGGGTTCACGCAGATGTTGAATACGCCCATGTCCGATTATAGCTACGCGATTCAGCTGGGTGCGAACGTGGAGGCGTGGTTTCCCTCGGCGTATACGCGCGATGATGATGAGACGAGTTGGGCGGCGCGCGTCCAAGCGGCGGCAACGCAGGCACAAGCGTGGGGCACGGGGCAGCCGATCTATTTCTACCTGTGGCCGCAGTACGCGACGGGCACGGCGAAGCAGTACCAGTATGTCGATTACGACTATTGGATGTTCCAACTGAAAACGGCCTACCAGTATGGCGATGGCGTAGTTATCTGGAGTAAAGCGACGGCGTGGAACAACAGCACGAACTGGTGGAACGCGACCGAGGACTTCATCATGCCGATGGGGCAACCGCGTCCCACGACGCCCCGACGTGCAGGTCCCTGACGCGCGGTACCTGTGCCTGTGCGTGCTGCCGGCCAGCCACGCAGGCGCTCAGCTCCCCCAAACGGTGCACCTCCCGAGCGCGGATGGCACGACGACACTTCGTCGGCTACCTCTGGTTGCCTCGGGGTGGCGGCAAGCATCCGCAAACCGTATGGCCTCCGACGACGCTCACGAGAGAGCCGTGGCGTCGGAACCCGTTTAAACTTGTCGCCTCAGAGCGGCATAGCCATTATACGAGACTATGACACTCGTCGAGATTGTGCTCGCCGCCGTGCTCGCGCACGGGAATATCGCCGCTCACGATTCATTGCCGGCGGATCCCATCAACGACGCCAAGAGCGTCATCTCGTTCTTGAACACCGGTCACGCCGACAGCGTGCAGCGCCGCATGACGGCCGAGGCACAACAGCGTCGCACGGCGGCGCAGCGTGACTCGCTCTGGCATGTGCTCGTGTCCCAGGTTGGCGCGTTCCGGCGATTCGGAGCGGCGCGCGTAGAGCAAGGCCCCGCCGGTGGACGCACCGTGGTCCTCGAGCTCGAATTTTCCACCCAGCCGGTGCACGCATCGATCGCATACGACGCGAGCGGTCAGATCTCGTCCGTCGTGTTCCAAGCTCCCTGAGCGACGGCGATCACGTGTCGCTGCTCGTCCATTCACGCGTCCATTCTGCCGAACTCGACCCGAGGTCAAGCGAGGCGGTTTGAAAGCCGAGCGTGACTTGCTGCACTGTCCCCGAACCTTTAGGGGGCGATTTCACGTGATGCCCCACCGTGTGAATGTTTCGAACGACGACATTCGTCAACCCGACCTGGCCAATAGGAGTTCCGAGATTTTTGCCATCGCCGGGACCATGGATCTCGAATTTGACCGATGCGATCACTTCTTGAGTCGCGAGCGATGACCACAATGCGGAAGAGGCGGAGTCAACCTGCTTGGTGATCACGATCGTCTTGCCGCCCTTCGCTGATCCGCCACTCGACCCGAGCCATGGCAGCAGCGGTCCGGTGTAGACGGTGAGTATCGGAATCCGGCTCGTACCTGCGTGCGACTTGCTCGGAATCGAGCCCTTGACCTTGCCTTGCTGCTTGAACGACAGAGTCATCAAGAATTGGTGTGGCATGAGTTGATATATAGCGCCGGGAGCGCCAGATGCTATCAGATGATTCTCGCGTAACGATACACATGGCGGCAAGCCTCGATGGCTTCATCGCTCGAAAGGACGGCCGCGTCGACTGGCTCGAAACCTCGGATGAATTCGTAGGCGGTGCCACGATGGAGCCAGGATTCGTCGAGGCGTTCCTGAAGACGATCGACTGCTACGTCATGGGATCGCGAACGTATGAGACCGCGCTGCGTTTTGAAGCCCAAGGATTCGGGTGGGCGTACGGCGACAAACCCACCTTCGTCCTCACGAGCCGCCAACTACCACGGACGCGGGACACCGTCGAGTTCCACTCCGGCGATCTCGCGCAGTTCGTGAATGGTCGCCTCCGCCCCGCGTTCCGTACCATTTGGTTCGTTGGGGGCGGTGTGGTCTCCGCCGAATGCCTTCGTCTCGGGCTCGCCGACGAAGTGCGCTATTCGGTGCTGCCGATCTTGATCGGTGAGGGGATCCCATTCTTCGACAAGCTCGACAGAGACGTCGCGCTCCATCTCGCCGAGGTCAGAGCCTATAAAAGCGGCATGGTGGAGTTGCGATACGAGGTGCGACAGCGCGCCAAGTAAACCAGCAGTGTTGCGGCGGCCGCGGCCTCGGTGGCGATCGTCATGTTCATGACGATCGAGTGCGCCGCGACCGGCGCCACGACATAGTGGTCCAACCCGCCAAACCCCATCGCCCCGTACACTGCGATCATCAGCACACCGACCGCGCGCGAACGGAAGCGATAGACACAGTAGCCGAGTACACCGATAGCCGTCATGGCTAAGAACGCCGCCCAGACTCCGACGGGTTTGAGCCACGGCGGCATGTTGGGATATTCCCGCAGATACACGGCGTTGTGCGCAAAGTGCAACAGGCTCGCCACACCGTAGACGATCATGATGAGGCGCAACCCGCTGTCGTTTCTCCGTGCGCTGATATCCATCGGCTCAGCGCGATCGTTTACACTAACGACCCGCACGCATCTCGCGAATAGCCTCGGCCCGCGGAGTGCGAACGACCGGCACACGCACGCCCCAGCCGTCACTATCCGTCGCATCTAATCACCCTCACTCGCGCAGAACGTTGTGCTTGCGAAGAACCGCCTGGAGCTCGGCGTGCGGGATGCCGAACGACCGCCAGTAGTCAGCGCCGGTCATCGTCTCGGCGGCGATCATCGCATTGTCCACGGCTTCTTCGGTGGCCTGCACGGTCGCCAGGAACAGCGGGTCAATGCGGTCGCTGACGACCCGTTGGACCGTGGAGACCGGCGGGTGGTCTGACGATGTGCTGTTCCCATTGTCCGCGCCGGTGTTCGCGGTCGAGAAAGCAAGGAACAGATCGCCGGAGCCATTGCCGTGAATCGAGCCGGTGCGACCAAGGCCGAGCGGAACACGCTTGGCGAGACGCTTGAGTTGGTCGGGCGTGAGCGGCGCGTCGGTCGCCACGATGACGATGATCGAGCCACGCTCGGCCTCTTCCGGGCTCTCATCGATCGCGCTTGTCTGATGCTCGCAGAGCGCCGCGGGCTGGCCGTCACCGCGAAGCACCGGCGGGTCGAGGAGACGCGCGACACAGCCAGTCGGATACCCGGTGATCTCGCGGCCGACCGTGATGCCCGCCATACGAAACTCTGAGCGGTTGCCGTAGTTGCACTGCACCAGAACGCCGACGGTATAACCGCCCTGCTCCGCACTCAGGCGGCGTGACGATGTACCGGTGCCACCCTTGAAGCCGTTGCACTGCATACCGGTGCCGCCGCCCACGTTCCCCTCGCGCACGGGGCCGCCGTGAGCGGAGTCCAGTGCCTGGAGGGCGTGCTCGCGCTTGACGTGCTGGCCCTTCATGTCGTTGAGGCGCTGGTCGGAGGTCTCGGCCACCAGCGGGTACCAGAACGGGCCAGCGCGGTTGCGCGAGACCATCCACTCGACGACGGCGTCGCGGACCACGCCGACGCTCAGCGTGTTGGTGATCATGATCGGCGTCTCGAGCACGCCACTCTCATCCACCCAGTGCGTGCCGGTCATGTCGCCGTTGCCATTGCCCGAATAGAAGGCCGCGAACACGCCGTCAGTCGACGCCTTGCCGCGCGGGAGAATGGCGGTGACACCGGTGCGGATCGGGCCGCGGCCGACGATGCGTTTGCCATCGCCGGCGATCAGCGTCACGAAGCCGACCTCGACGCCGGCGATGTCCGTGATCGCGTTCAACGGGCCGGGCGTGCCATCGAATGGAACGCCCAAGTCGCGGGCGCGCGGCTGCTGTGCCATGAGCGGGGAAGCAAAGAGGACCATCAGTGCGGTGCGGCGCATGACCTTGGCGATTAGTTAGAATACAGTTTGCTCGGGAGCGGCCCCAATGGCAACTGTTCTGGACAGACTTCGCGATGGCCTCAGGTCCCTGCGCAAAAGTCCGGGCCTGACCGTCACCATTCTCCTGACCGTAGCGCTGGGGATCGGCGCCACCACGGCGATCTTCACGCTCGACTACGCGACACTGCTCGCGCCGCTGCCCTATCGGCAACCCGATCGCCTCGTGGTCGTCTGGCGGACAATTCAAGGCAGTCGCGACTTCGTGTCGGCCGCCAACTTCAATGCGTGGAAGGCACAAGCCACCTCGTTCGAGACCGTGACTGCGGCTCGCGAAACCGCATTCAACATCGCTGGCCGCGCGGAACCCGAACGCGTCGACGGGTTGGCCGCGACCGCCGGCTACTGGCGGATGCTCGGTGTTGGGTTTGTCCTCGGCCGAGATTTTGTCCCCGAGGAAGGGCGCGCCGGGCGAAACCATGTGGCGATCATCAACCATGAGATGTGGGAACGCCTCGGTGCCAATCCGGGGATCCTCGGTACCGCTATTCGAATAGATGGCCAGCCATATACGGTCGTCGGAGTGCTCGCGCCCGGGATTGCCGATCGTCAGAAGGACGACGTCACGCTGCCGCTGGTGCTCGACTCGGCTCAGTTCGACCACGACTTTGAGTGGCTGGCTGTGTATGCGCGACTCAAGCCCGGCGTCACCATTCGACAGGCCCAGGCGGACATGGACAAGATCGCCGCTGGCCTCGCTGAGCTCTACCCACGAACGAACCAAGGCTGGGGCGCGTCGGTCCAGCCACTCAAGAATGACTTTCTCACCCACGAGAGACAATCGACGCTCTGGCTACTCATGGGAGCCGGCGCCTTCGTCTTGCTGATCGCCTGCGTCAACGTGGTCAACCTCCTGTTAGCCAAAGGCGCCACGCGGGAGCGGGACATCGTGATTCGCAGCTCGCTCGGTGCGACACCCCGGACCATCTTCGCGCACTTATTGACGGAGCATCTGCTGCTGGTCACCCTCGGTGGCGCGCTTGGTGTCGTCACGGGATACGCGTTGTTGCAGGGTCTTCTCGCCATCGCGCCGCCCGGTACGATACCGGCCGAGGCCGACGTGCGACTGAGTGTGCCCGTGCTCCTCTTTACGTTGGCTGCCACGACGATCACCGGTCTCTTGGTCGGGTGCGCGCCAGCGTGGCTCGCCTCGCGGCTGGAGCCGGGCGAGGTACTCAAAGAGGGCGGACGGACCGGTAGAGGGGTTGGCAGCCGGCGCGTGCGCCGGGGGCTCGTGATCGGAGAGTTTGCGCTCGCGCTGTCGCTGCTGGCTGGAGCGGGACTCGCCGCGCACAGTTTTCTCAATATCGCGCGCGCGGATGTCGGCGCCCGAACCGATCACGTCTTCATGTTCGGTGTCCCAGTCCCGGATTCGCGATCCACGGACCCTGAGCGCGTCATCGCCTACTATCAGCGCCTGCTTGCCAGTATCGAGGCCGTTCCCGGCGTCTCGTCCGTTGCAGTGGGATCAGGTGCTCCACTATGGGGGCCCGGCCCTAACCGGGCAGTCCTCATCGCAGGCCAACCGATCCCGAGTGATCATTCCAAGTGGCCGGGTGCTGACTTCAGGATGGTTTCGCCGGACTATTTCAGCACATACGGCATTGCCTTGAAGAAGGGGCGTCTGTTTAATGCGCAGGACACCCGATCGGGCGTCAAGGTCGCCGTCGTCAACGAACGCTTCGCTGAACTCTTCCTCAAGGGTGCGGATCCACTGGAACATCGTCTGGTCATCGACTGGTTCAGTCCGGGCGTCACACAACAGGTGGCCCCGATGACCGAGTGGCAGATCGTCGGCGTTGTTCACAACGTTCGCTATCATGATGTGCTCGGCGTCTGGCGCGGATTGCGGGAAGACGAGCCTGAAGTGGATTTGCCCTTCTGGCAGGTGCCGTGGTCCAGCGCCGACGTCGGCGTGCGCACCACGCGGGATCCGGGCTCCATGACCAAGAGCATTGCGGCCGCGGTCCATGCCGTCGACCCGGACATTCCACTGGCAAGCCCGCAAACGATGGATCAGGCCAAGAGTGAGGACATGGCCAATGACCGCTTGACGCTCATTCTCTTCGCGAGCTTCGCGGTGATCGCGCTCCTCCTCGCATCGATCGGCATCTACGGGGTCATGGCATTCTCCGTTCGTCAGCGGTGGCGCGAGATGGCGATTCGTTCCGCTCTCGGTGCCAGCCGTGTCGATGTGATCGGGCTCGTGATGAAAGAGGGTGCGGTGTTGGCAGGGGCGGGGCTTGGAATGGGTCTCGCCGGAGCGTACCTCGTCGGTCGCCTGATGCAGGCAACGCTGTTCGGCGTGGGCGCGATCGACGTCCCCGCCTTCAGCGTGGTCGGAATGCTCTTGTTGGCTGCCGCCTTGGTAGCCTGTTTCGGACCCGCGTACCAGGCCGCATCAGCCGAGCCTCTTGAGGCGCTGAGAGCCGAGTGATCACCATAATTTTCGGAGGCACTTCGTCATGATGCGTTCGATGCTCCCGCTATGCCTTGTCGCCACCCTGGGTGCCGCGCCGCCGTCGGTCCTGGCGGCGGATCGCGAGATCTGGACAATGGTGATCGGCTACGTCACCGCGGCCGCCGAGCAGGTGCCGGACTCGAGCTACTCGTATCGCCCCGTGCCGAGCGTGCGCACCTTCGGCCAGCTCATCGCGCACATCGCCGGCTCCCAGGACATGTTCTGCGCCCAGGCGCTCGGCGAGCAGGCGAACCCCTCGGACGAGATCGAGAAGACCACGACCGGGAAGGCCGCATTAGTGGCGGCGCTCAAAGCCTCCACCGCGCACTGCCAAAAGGCGTACGCGATGACGGACGCCGACGCGATGAAGCGCACGGTCAAGACGTTCGCTGGCGAACGCACCGCGCTCTGGGCGTTGCTCTACAGTACGGTGCACGACAACGAGCATTACGGAAACATCGTCACCTACATGCGCATGCTCGGCATGGTGCCACCGTCGAGTCAGCCGACGCGCTAGGCGCTACGGCGTCTCGTACTGATAGAGCGAGGGCAGGCGGATCGCGCGATAGAACGCCGGCGCGCCCTTCCACACGAACATCCCGCGGGAGAGGAGCTGGGCGTTCGCGTTGACCTCGTCGATCTGCTTGGCGGTCCCGAATCCAACGACCGTGTTGCCGTTTTGCAGCCGTTGGGCCGATCCGACGATGGGCGTGAACAGCGCGGGCGTCGGGAGGTACTGCCAGACCATGGTCGCCGTACTGTGGACCGTGTCGATCGCATACTCGACGGCGCGCGAGTTCACGCCGCGGCGGATACCGTCGTCGTACATCAGGATGTGACCGTTCGGCAGCCGGCGCGCGAAGTGCTGACCACTGAAGAACCCGAACGGATCGTTGACGATCGTGAGCGTGCTGCTTCCACCGCCCAACTGCCAGATGATCGCGCCGGTATTGCGATCCACCTTGGCGACCGCATTCATGTTCCGGAACGACACGATGTAGTTGCTGTCGGCATCGAGCGAGAGCGCGTTCGGATGGTCGAAATCTCCCCCGAATTGGTTCGTTTGGGCGTCGGTCCAGTCTGTCGCGAGGGTATAGTGGTTCCACGTGTCCCAGGAGAACTGCACGGTGCCGCTCGACGTCATGCGGAACATCGAGTGGCCGAAGATCGACGCGCTCGCCGGACCGCCTAGCGACGTCAGGTCGACCGTCCGTGCCGTGTCGTACGCGAAAAACGACGCGACCTCGCCGGTCTCGGAATTTCCCGTGAGCACGATCTCGTGCCCATCGGTATCGTAGTTCGGCGGTGCCGTATACCCGCCGACGCTGTCCCCGGTCGGCAGCACTTCGATGAACGGGCCGATCTGCCGGCCCTGGCTGTCGGCCTCCACAGCGAGACCGATCGTATAGTGCCCGTTATGCTGCATCTGGACATCGAGCGACCCATACCCATCAACCTCGCGATACCACCGCAACACGCCAGCGGTATCGAACGCCATGGCGAACGTGTTGCCCGTCGTTCCCTCGATCGGGGAGATGAGCGTGTACCCGGGACCGGGTGTGCCCGTATACGCGATGTGGGCATCGACCACGCTGGCCGGTAACTGGCCGGTGATGTGTTGGAATTTCGGCGTCACCACGAGACCATTTGGCCCCCGCACCACGAGCGTCAACCGATAAAATGTGGTGGGGAGGAGTCCCAGCACCGGCATGACGTTCTGGCCTGAGACGAGCTTCATCCAGGGCGTCTGGCTGGAGTCGCCAGTCCCCGCGTACATGATCTGGGCAGAATCCGCGTTTGTCGCCGTGAACGTGACACGAAACGAGATCGCGTTGTAGGGATTGAGGTTGACCTCGATGTTATCGACTTTCAGAGTACCGTCGGTGAAGACCGGATTGTTCGCCTCCGAACAGGCGATTAACGCGAACGGCACGGCGAACCAGAATGCGCGCAAAGTTGGGCTCCTGCCAAAGTGTCAATCGGACGTCGACACCTGACATACAGCTTCCCCTACCACTTTCGTTAGTATTCGAGACAAAATGGCGGGAACCCCTGTCTTCTGGCCTGTCGCGGTCCCGCTCGCTCACCGCAGCTCATGTCGGTCGGCCAGCAGCCCCCCCGCACTGCCACTGGCTACCACCACCTATAGGGCAGTGGCGTCCACACGGCTGCCGAATCGGCCGCTGTGTCCGTTTTGATGTAGACGAGCACAAGACCGTTGTCGGCGATCGCTTGCGTGATCGCCGGCGCCGGGATGGTGGCGACCCGCGCGGTTACAACTGCCCCCGCCCCTTGATCTCGAGATACCGGTTGATGACGGCCGCCGTCATCGCCTGCGGCTTGACGTCCAGCACCGAGACGCCGGCCTGCCGCATGCCCTCGAGCGCCTCGTCGCGCGCCGAGAGCAGCTCCTCGGCCGCCGCGCTCTCGTAGAGCGCATCCGTGGTTGTGGCGCCCGCCGGCGTTGCGGCGGCGACCAGGGCGTCGTTGCGCAAAGCCACGACCACGGGCAAATGCACGCGGGCGCCGCGTGTCGTGAGGGCTAACAACGAACGCGATGAGCGGACGTCGATCACGTCCGTGAACAGCACCAACAAAGAGCGGCGCGTGAGACGCGTTTGGATCGTACGGAACGCGGCCGCATAGTCCGGCTCTACCATCGTCGGCTGCACGGGAACCAACGCGTCGCGAATCAACCGCAATGCCGCCGCACCGCGGGTAGGAGGGATGTACGAGCGGACCTCGTCGTCGAAGACCAGGAGCCCCGCGTGGTCACCAGCGCGCGTGACCACGTTCGCCAACACGAGAGCAGACGAGAGCGCGTACTCGAAGCGCGGCAGCGAGCCCGCGAGTTGGGTCATCAGGCGGCCCGCATCGACCATGATCATGATGGTCTGCCCCTGCTCGATCGAATACTCGCGCGAGATCAACCGGCGGCGGCGCGCCGTTGCCTTCCAGTCGATGTGCCGCGGATCGTCGCCGATCGCGTACTCGCGCAGTCCAGCGAACGCGGTCCCCTCGCCGCGGCGGCGCAGCACGCGCAAGCCGACCTCGCGGAGGCGCACGGGCAGGGAGCGCAGCTCGAAGCGACGGAGGGCCGCCACCGATGGAATGACCGTCATCGTGTCGGCTAGCTTGTAGCGCAACGTGCGCGCCACCAGGCCCAATGGGCCGATCATGCGGAGGACGACGGGCCCCAAGGGGAACTCGCCGCGCTCGCGACCGACGAACGTGACGGGCAGTGCGACTTCGGCCTGAGTCCGTAGCGCAAACGCCACCGGCTGCGGTTCGGTGCGCGTGATCGCGCGGGGCAGAGCGTCGTAGAGCGCGCCGTTCACGACGACCGGCCACCGGGACTGGAGGCGATAGACGACCGGCGCCGAGTCAGTGACGCCGACCGCGCCCGGCGCGAGACGTTCGACGATGACCGAGCGGCGCCCCGGCATGAGCGCCATGTCGGCGAGGCAACCGATCGCGAGCGCGATGAGCGCATACACCGCCGGCGACAGCCCGAACCACGCGATGGGCGCCAGCCAGAGCACGGAGGAGACGAGCACCGCCGTGGCCAATCGCCGCGTCGGCGAGAACGGGATCATCACTGCGGCGCCGGCACCCGCGTCAGGATCGTCGCGAGCACCTCATCCGCGGTCCGCCCCTCGACATCCAGCTCCGGCGCGACGATCAACCGGTGCCGGAGCACGGCCGGCGCCAAGTCTTTGACGTCGTCCGGCGTCGCGAAATCGCGACCGGCGAGCAACGCCGCGCCGCGCGCCGCCCGGAACAATGCCACCGTCGCCCGGGGGCTGCCGCCGAGCGTGAGGCCGGAGTCGTCGCGCGTCGCGCGAACAATCGCGGCGATGTACGCTCGCACCTCGGGCGCGACCGTGACCGCGTCGACCGCGCTGCGCAGCGCCGCCATTCCCGCCGCGTCGAGCACCGGCGCGATCGGCCGGTCACCCAGGCGATCAGCGTCGAACCCTCCGGCGTACCGATCGAGGATCGCGACTTCCGCCTCCGCCGTCGGATAATCGACGCGCACCTTGACGAGAAAGCGGTCGAGCTGCGCCTCGGGCAACGGAAACGTTCCCTCGTACTCGACGGGGTTTTGGGTCGCGAACACCGTGAACAACGCGCTCAACGGTCGCGTCTTCCCATCGGTGGTGACCTGGCGTTCCTGCATGGCCTCGAGCAACGCCGCCTGCGTCTTCGCCGGCGCCCGATTGATCTCGTCCGCCAGCAAGAGATCCGTGAACACCGGCCCCGCGCGAAACTCGAACCCGCGCGTCGCCTCGCTGAACACGGAGACGCCAGTCATGTCCGACGGCATGAGGTCGGGCGTAAACTGTATCCGTCCGAACCCCGCGCCGAGTGACTCGGCCAGCGAACGAACGAGCAGCGTCTTGGCGGTACCCGGCACGCCCTCCACCAACACATGCCCGCGCGCGAGAAACGCCACCAGTATCTCGTCGATCACGACGTCCTGACCGATGATGCGCTGCCCCACGCTGTCGCGAATGCGTCGCAGCGTCTCGGCGATCTCTGTGGCGTTGAGATATCCCGTCACGTCCCTAGTACCCGGTCGATGTGGTCCACCGCGCGTCCGACCGCTAAGAGCTCAGCCGGAGTGATCCCGTTGCTCACGCCGTGAAGGATATGCTGGACGTCATCGGCCAGCGGCGGATTCTGCGCCGCGACGCCCTGGAGATACGCCTCATCGTTCCGCACGCCCTTACGCGAATGCCGCCGCCTGAGCCCCCGAACGAGACGCCGCACGGCGGTGCGCGTGGCGTTGACGCGCGCGTACGTCCGCGCGAGCGCCGCGACGTGCTCGAGCGCCGATCGCCGCTCGATGCGCTTGCGGCTGGTCGGCGCCACCGGCCGCCACGCGGCCGCCGCCAGGAGGACGAGCGCCGCCACCGCGATCTGCGCCATGGTGCGTCCTTCGGACGTCTCGGTGAGGAAATTGCCGATGGTCGACCAGATACCCGGCCTCGCCCCGAAATGATGCTCGTCGAACACGAGCATGGGTCGCTTGCCGGCCGAGGCGTAGTCGAGCATGCGGACGGCGGCTGGGCCCAGGCCGTACCGGCACACGCGAATGACGTCATTCCGCAAAAGATCCGCGTCCGAGACCACGACGACGCGCCCCTGGCCAAATCGGTAGCCGACGGCCGCGGGCGACGGCGTCGTCGTCGTGTCGGTGTCCGACTGGACGGCGACGAACAGCGCGGTATCGTCCGGCCAGGCGCGCGAGCGCTTGATCGTGTAGAGTCGCACCGAATCATCTACCCACAAAGGCACGGGCGACCCCGCGTCCTCATGTGGACAGTCGAGCGGCGGCTGTGGGACCATCACGCGGCCGCGCGCCACGGCAACGTGCAGCGAGTCGTTCAGGGCAGACCGCTCGCTCTCGCTCACGACGTAGACGAGTCCGGCGCCCCGTCGCACCGCGTTGAGAATCGCGTGCGCCTCAGGTATGGTCGGCGACACCGGCGGATCGAGGATCAGGTATACGCGATCCGAGTCGAGCGGCGCGGTGAATGCTGCCCGGCGCCGCGACTCGGGCCATCCGAATCGCCCCGCGATCTCGTACAGCCCGCGGGCGCCGCCGGGAGTCGCCGAGTCGGACGACAGCACTCCGCGGGGGAAGAGATTTGCCGGCGTGGTCGTCGTCGGCTGGAGCAGAATCGCCGCAATGAGCGCGGCGGCGATAACAGGCAGCGCGATCTTCGGCGAAAGGAGCCGTTCGGCGAGTGACTTCGCCATACCGCGTCAGCCGAGCGACCCGAGCTCCGGGTCGATCCGCCCGGCCAGCTCGAGGAGAGACTGGAACCTGGGCTGGTCGCACGACCCGAGTCGGTAGATCACGACCTCGTAGCCTCTGGCGAACTCACGAAACGGGCCGAAGACCGTCGGCGCCGCGCGCCGCAGATCGCGCGCGTAGTCGCCCGCGGTCTTGGAGGGATGCAACCGGAGCGGCACCCGCGCCGACACGCGGTCGAGGAGCGCTTCATAGAGCGCGTGGGCCGCGTCCGTGTACGCACCGCTCGCCGCGAGTCGTTTCGCGAGCGCCCACGGATCGCCGCCCTTGCCGGAACGCATCCGGCGTGTGAAATGCGCCGCGTACCCGCCGCCCGGCGAGTACGCGAGCAGCACGAAATGCCCAATGGTGAGCACGGCCACCGCCACGATACCGTACGCGATGAGGTGCTTGGCCGCCGGGGATCGGTCGATCGCGTTGAAGAAACTCGCCACCCAATTCATGAAGCGCAGAAACCAGCGACTCATGATCGAGGTCGGCCCGGTGGCCGTGCGACCGTACGCGTGCTGCTGAAAGACGGCGGCGACCGTATCCTGGACGGCCGCCGCGCGAGCGGTATCGAGTTGCAGGAGGCTACGCCGGTTGGGGCTTGGCCGGGGGTGCTCCGGGTCCGCCCGTTTGCTGCGCCATCAATTCGATGTCGTACCCCTCTTTCCGAATGCGCGCATCATAGTACAACAGTGTGATCGTGACGGGCACGAGGGGCAGCAGCGCGCTGGCTCCCAGTGCCAAGATGATCTGGCTGATCAACGTCTGCCCGGCGAAGCCGCTCGCGAGGCTCGCGATCAAAAAGACGATCAAGAAGCCGACGAAGTAGATGATGAACCCGACCAGCCCGGTGACAAAAACGTGTCCTTTGAGCCCCTTCGACAAGTCGAACGATCGGGACGCGGCATCACCGGCGCTCAACCCTTCGAGCGCGATGATGCACGGCATCGCGAAGAGACCAAGGGCGACATAAATGCCCGGAATAAGGAAGAGGAGCGACGCGAGACCAACCGCGAACGACTGATAGATATAGCCGACCGCCATCGCGGCCGCTCGCTTCGTGGCGCGGCTGATCGCGTCGGCGACGACGACGGGCTTGCCGAGATACGCATCCGAGCTGGCCAGGAAGAGTGCGGTCTGGAAGATCGCGCTCAGAACGATGAACAGGATGAACCACACGAGGAGCGCGGTGATGCTGAAGGCGCTCGGCGTGCCAACCGCTCCGCGCGCGCTTTGGGGCACGAGCAGTGGCGGGATCACGTAGAGCGGCACCGTGAACAGCGCCGATAACGTGTAGAATGTCGCGAAGTTGCGGCGCAGGATCTGTATCGTCGCGTCGATCAACTCCGTGGCCGAGCGGGCCCGGTACGCGGCAGCCGACACTGAAGCCTCCAGGAAGGGGAAAGGCTGGCGGGCTAAGATCGCGCCGAATGGCCCTGGAAGTAAATAGCGGGCTACGTCGAGGGCTCGCCCGCGCCGGCCTCGTAGTGCGCCTCGCACTCATCCCACACCCACGCCGCCAGCAAGTAGCCGACGGCACCGCACGCGACAAAGAGTCCGACGACCGCACTCCAAACAATGGCGCGCTCACGCAGGGTGTGATACGCAACCGTGACGATACTGCACGGCACACCCCACCCGACGACGCCGTAGCGCCACAGGAACGCAGCCCGCCCGCCGGCACGCAATCTCGTCCAACGGGCCAGCGCGTCCGGATGGGCGGCGTCAGGCCACGGAATGCTCAGCGCAGCACCGCCTTGGCGATCGTCTGAAGCTGCATGTTCGACGTCCCTTCGTAGATCGTGCCGATCTTCGCGTCCCGATAGAACTTCTCGACGGGATACTCCGTCGTATACCCATACCCGCCGAACAATTCCACGCAGAGCGAGGTCACGCGCTCGCACACCTGCGAGGAGAAGAGCTTCGCCATCGCCCCTTCGCGCGCAATGTCCTGCCCGGCGTCCTTGAGCCGCGCCGCGTTGTACACCATGAGCCGCGCCGCCTCGAGCTCCGTCGCGGCCTGCGCAACCTGGAATTGAATCCCCTGGAACTCGGCCAACGGCTTGCCGAACTGCTTGCGCTCTTTCAGGTACCCGAGGGCAGCGTTCAGTGCGCCACCCGCGACCCCGATCATCTGCGCGCCGATGCCGATCCGACCGCCATTCAACGTCTCGATCGCGATCTTGTAGCCCTGGCCCACGGGGCCCAGCACGTTCTCGCCCGGCACGACACAGTCGTCGAGGATCAACTCGACGGTGCTCGACGCCCGAATCCCGAGCTTGTCCTCTCGCTTGCCGACGCTGAACCCCGGACAATCCCGCTCGACGATGAACGCGGTGATCCCGCGGTACCCCTGGCTCGGGTTCACGTTGGCGAAGATCACGAAGATGTTGGCCTCGCCGCCATTCGTGATCCACATCTTGCGGCCGTTCAGCACCCAATCGGAGCCGCGCTGCGTCGCCACGGTCGCCAGGCCGAACGCGTCAGAGCCCGAGCCTGGCTCCGACAGCGCGTACGCGCCGACCTCGCCCGCGACGAGACGTGTCAGATACTTCGCGCGCTGGGCCTCGGTCCCGTAGCGGGTGATCGGATAGTTGACCAGCGTGTTCTGCACGTCGACCATGATGGCCGCCGCGGCATCCACCTGGCTGATCGCCACGACGGCCAGAGCGACCATGGTCAGCGTGCCGGCGGCGCCGCCGTAGCTCTCCGGGACCTCGATCCCCATGAGTCCGAGCGCGAAATACTGGGGAATGAGCTCGGGATCGATCCGTCCGGCGGACTCCATCGCTTTGACGCGAGGCCGAACTTCGCTCTCCGCGAACGCCGAGACGGCGTCGCGAAACATGATCTCCTCGTCGGAGAAAGTGGTGAGAGCGGGACGGCTGAGGGGGAGAGGAGGGGCACTTGACATGCCCTAAAAACTAACGCCTGCCGTGTCCTATCTCACCCAGTCGACGGACTGAACCGCCGCGTCAATCTGATCTTCGAGCGTCGTCAACGCGCCCGGGGAGAACGGCGAGCCCACGTCGTGCGTGACGGTCTTCACGCGGTCGTTCTGCCGCCACGACGTAATCGCCACCGGATTCTGGCTCAAACCGCCGGCGTACGAGTTCTCCAACGTGAAGTAGTTGATCCGCTGGAAGTCGGTGACGATCTGGTTGAGCGTCTCTCGTGAGATCGTCGCATGCCAATGGCCAGCCTTGCTGACGTTGGCCTTGCCCTCGTAGTCCACCCGGCCGTCCCCGTAGAACGACAACTTGTACTCGGCGCACTGCCCTTTACACTGCGCGCGCTCGAGCGTGAAGACGGGCGCCGCGGTGGGCGCTTTCGCCAGCTTGGCGTGACTGACGTGGGTCTGCGCGGAAGCCCGGACTGCTGTTGCGCACAGCAGCGCAAGGGCCAGCATCACAGTTGTCCGCGACGGCATACCTACATGACGACGTTAGGCCACCTAGGATACGGCGAACACGCCCGCCCGCTCGGCGATAATCTCCCCGAGCTTCTCATGAATCCCAAACGCGGATGTCACGCGATATCGGACCCCAGGGTACGGCGTCGCCGCCTCGGCCACCATGCGTGGAATGTCTGCCGTCGAATGTTTCCCGGGGGACAGCATATAAGGAAAGGCGATGATCTCGTCCGCGCCCGCTTCGACGCAGTCCCCGAATCCCCGGGCGATCGACGGCTCCGCGATCTCCATATGGGCGTAGCGTACCACCGCGGTCGTGCCCACCTGGCGCTGCACCAGCTCGGCCATCTCGCCGAGCATCGTGTTGGCCTCGTCCCGGCGAGACCCGTGGTCGATCAAGAGAATGGCTTTCATACCCCGGGAAATATACAATTCGCACGGAATGGCACCCCAGCCACGGCGCGTCCTGCTCGTCGAGCAGAATCGGGATGGCACGGCCGGCGGCTCCTACCAGTCGCTGTACGATATTGCCCGGTCGCTCGACCGGAGCCGGTACACGCCGGAAGTGCTGTTCTACGCGACCAACCGGTTCGTCGACCGACTGACCGATCTCGGCGTCCCCGTCCATATCTGGTCGCCCTCCCGACGGTCCAACCGACTGGCGAACGCGATCGGTGGCGTGTTCGACTGCGTAGGATTGTTGCAGCGCTTGGGCGTAGACATCGTCCACCTGAACAACGCGCCAGCCGCGGGCGCCGACACGTGGCTCCCGGCGTCCTGGATCCGCCGGATCCCGTGCATCACACACGCCCGTACGGTCGTCCGCCCCGGCCACACCGCCATCCATCGCTGGCTGCATCGCCGATATGATCTCGTGCTGGGCGACAGCCGGCACGTCGCCGAAGCGGTCATAGCCACAACCGGTATCGCGCGCGAACGCGTCCGCGTGGTCTACGAAGGCGTCGATGCCGATGCGTTCCGCGACTCGGTCCGTCGGCCCGCCGCCGAGGTCCGCCAGCAATTCGGCGTTCGCCCCGACGACGTGCTGATCGTGATGGCCGGGCACCTGCGTCCCTGGAAGGGCCAACACGTACTCGTCGACGCACTCGCGCGCGTCGCGAACCGCGCACGCCTCAAAGCGATATTCGTCGGCGGCACGCCCGCGGGTCACACCGACTACGTCGAGCAACTCCAGGCGACGGCCGCCGCCACGGGCCTCACCGATATCATATCGTTCGTCGGTGAGCGCAACGATGTCGCCGATTTCATGAACGCCGCCGACATCGTCGTGCACGCGTCCACCGACCCCGAGCCATTCGGCATCGTCGTCGTCGAAGGCATGGCCTTGGGCAAAGCCGTCCTCGCCTCCGCCCTCGGCGGTCCGCTCGAGATCATTACGCCAGGCACGGGCTTACTCTTTGACCCCGCCCATCCCGAGGAGCTCGCGGCCGCGATCGACCGCGTCGCCGCCGATGCCAACTTCCGCGCCGAGCTCGGTCGCGCCGCGCGGGAGCGCGCCGATGTCTTCTCCGTTCGCGCGCTCGTCAGCGGTACCGAAGCGGCTTACGACTCGGTCAGCCAGTAACGGCTAAATATCTCGGCAACAGGGCAGTCAAAACCCGGCAGCACATCGTACCCAGACAGGCGATCGCCCAGGTTCAGCACGATCGCATCGAGCTGCGGCCGGTAGACCGTGATCGTGCGACGATTCGTGTCGACGTACCAGACCAGCCGCGATCCCGTGCGGAGATATTGCGCGATTTTCTCGGCCATCTCCCGCTTCCGGTCGTTCGGCGACTTGACCTCGACGGCGAGATCGGGAGCGCCATCGAGATATGTCGGCAGCAGCTCGCGCGGCAGGCGATCCGCCCGCACGAACGACACGTCCGGTGCACGAACGGTGTCCGGATCTCTTTCCAACACGAAACCGGGATCGTCGAAGACCGCCCCGAGCTTTCGTGGTGCGACGAACAGGAGCAGCAGATGTGCAATCTTGCCTACGATCCAACCGTGATCCGACGCCGGCGGTGTTTCGTGGGCGCAGATGACGCCACGAATAAGTTCGCTCCATCGGGGAGCTACGGAGTCCGGCAGTTCGGCGAATTCCTCCGCCGTAAGGAGTTTCTGTGACGTAGTCATACGTTGACTCTAGCGTTGAGGTTTGAGTACCCGCAACGCGGAATATCCAACGGTGCGTCAGTCGATCGTCAGTTGCTTTTCACCGTTACTTAACCGATGTGCAACTCGCGTATCATGACGGCGTCATGTTGACGCCGCCGCTCGTTCAGAACGCCGACCTCCTGGAGCGGGCTGTGCTCGCGGTCATTGTCGCCGACCATGCCCACGAGTTCACCCGCACGCTCCAGCTACTTCCCACCAACGCGTTCCGGTTTGATTCTGTTTCCTCCTCAACCGATCGCGAGGCGATCAGCGACTTTCGCCGCCGCAATGCGGACACGGAATTGGTGGATATACCGCGACAAGCTGACCTGCGAGGGGTCGTCATCGGCCTATCACATGTCGGATTTAGTCGGGATTATCGGCGAGCACTCGTCTACACCACGCACCACTGCGGGGCGCTGTGCGGCGCCGGCTACTTCGTGTTCCTCGAGCGCGACGCCACGAACGTGTGGCGAATAACCCGCAAGCGCTTGGTCTGGGTCTCGTAGCGATCTAACGCCGCATCACTTCGAGCGCGAGCTCGATTTTCCCGAACGGCGCCGAGACCTGCACGCCTTGCACGTCGCCGCGGACCGCCTCGAGCATCTCGCGCGCAATCGCCAACCCTTCCGCAACCGCATGCTCCTTGGATCGCTCGTTCGCCCGCCGCATACGGGCGATCACGGTCTCCGGAACGGTCACGCCGGGAACCTCGTTCGCCAGAAACTCCGCGTTGCGCAGCGAGACCAAGGGCCAGATACCCGCGATGACCGGGATGCGCGCGGGCATCGCCTCGAGGAACCGCTTGAGCTGCGCGACGTCGAACACGGGCTGCGTAATCGCATACTCGGCCCCCGCATCGACCTTCCACGCGAACCGCCGGAGCTCCTCGGCGATATCGATCGCCGCGGGATTGACGCCGACGCCGATCGCGAACCTGGTCGGCGCGCCGATCGGGTTCCCGCCCGGATCGAGACCACGGTTCAACCGCGCGACGAGATTCGTGAGCCCGATCGAATCGATGTCGAAGACCGCCGTCGCATCGGGATACGGCCCCATCTTCGGCGGGTCCCCCGTGATGAGCAGCAAGTTGCGAAGCCCCATCGCCGCGGCGCCGAGCAGGTCGCTCAGCATGCCGAGGAAGTTGCGATCGCGACAACAGTAGTGCGTGACGGTCTCGAGCCCCGTGACTTGCTGCTGAATCAAAATGCTCACCAGCACCGCGCTCATGCGGCTCTGCGCACGGGGGCCATCGGGGACGTTCACCGCATCGATGCCCGCGTCGCGCAGCGCCGTGACATCGCGCAGCATGCGCGAGGCGTCAACGCCGCGCGGCGGCACGATCTCGACCGACGAGACAAACTGCCCCTTCGCCAGCTTCGCGGCCAGCGACGAGCGCTCGGCAAACGGCACCGGCTCGACGCCCACCTGCTCGGTCGGCGTCGACACGCCGCCCGAGAACCGGCCGCGGCCCGCCGAGCTCGCTACCGTCGCATGACGTGGGGCGAGCGGTCGCACGCCTTCGGCCATGGCCCGCGTATGCTCGGGCGTCGTCCCGCAACACCCACCGACGACGCGCGCGCCGGCGCGAATCAGGTGCGCCGCGTAGGTCGCCATATACTCGGGACTCGCCATGTACATGCTGCGGCCGCCGACATCCCGCGGCATACCCGCGTTCGGCTGGGCCGACAGCTTGCGGCGCGTCACCGGCGTCATCTTCTCGATCGCATCGAGAATCGCCTGCGGCCCGACCGAGCAATTGAGGCCGACGATATCGGCCCCGAATCGATCCAGCGCCTTTGCGATATCCGCCGGTCGCACGCCGAACGGCGTCACACCGTCGACGCCGATGGTCATCTGGGCGATAACCGGCATCGTCGGGTCGACCTCGCGCGCCGCGCGAATCGCCTGCTCGATCTCGTCGAGATCGCCGAACGTCTCGGCGATGAACAGGTCGGCGCCACCTTCGGCGAGCGCCTCCATCTGCTCGCGGAAATGCGCCCGCGCTTCGTCGCGACTGGTCGGGCCATACGGCTCGATGCGCAAGCCGAGTGGACCCACAGCGCCCGCGACGAGGATCGAGTCACCGGCGGCTTCGCGCGCCAGCCGCGCCGCGGCGGTGTTGAACGCGCGCACACTGTCCTCGAGCCCGTACTGCGCCAGCTTCGGCCGGTTCGCGCCAAAGCTGTTGGTCTCCAACACCTCTGCGCCAGCCCGCGCGTACTCCTCGTGCACGCCACGCACGAGATCGGGCGCGCGGACGTTCAGCTCATCGTAGCACTGATTGATGAATACGCCGCGCGCGTAGAGCATCGTGCCCATCGCGCCGTCGAACATCGACACGCGCTCGGGGTCGAGCAGCCGCTCGACCAACGCCCGGCGCGAGATGACGACGGGCGCGGTCACGCAGCCTCCGCCGGCTGCGCCGCCGTTCCGCGGACGGCATAGTACTTGGCGTCCGG
>DATHNL010000152.1:0-10970 GCA_035486035.1 Gemmatimonadaceae bacterium | reverse complement strand
CGCTCTCGATCGACACGCGCGTCAATGTCGCGTTCACACCGACGCTCACCTTCTCCGTGTACGCGCAGCCGTTCTTCGCCAACGGGCACTATCAGGGATTCCAGGAATTTGATCGCCCGAGAACATTGGCCCGGAGCGTCTTCGGGCGCGATGTCGGGAGCATCGCGAAAACACGGACCGATGACTATTGCATCGACCCGGTCGGCACGACCGCGCGGGCCGCGAACTGCCCGGGCGCCGATCTGCTCATCGCGAACCCGGATCTCAACACGCGATCGTTGCGCGGCAACGCGGTGTTGCGCTGGGAATACCGGCCGGGGGCAACGATTTTCTTCGTCTGGCAGCAGACGCGCGAAGACGACACGGCGTTTGGCAACTTCGCGTTCGGCCGCGACCGCGCGCTCCTGTTCCGCGCGCCCGCCGACAATGTCTTCTCGGTCAAAATCAACTATTGGCTCGGACGCTAGTGGCCGGACCCTTGCTTCGCCCCGACCACGCGGCCCAGCTCCAGGTACGAATCGCTCGCCGCATCATACACTGGCCACTGGGGTCGGCCATCGCCGTTCGGATCGCCGGTCGTCGCGAACGCGACCCAGTAATCGCTCATGGTCTCCGCTAACGGCACGCCTGCGTGATCGAACACGAACGGGATCTCGGCGCTGTGGTAGGCGCCGCGGCTGTCGCTGGCATAGGTGAACACGTACCGATAGACGCGCACGCCGCGCCCGGCCACGAGTCGTGCGAAGGCGCGGGCCGGCGCCCCGAACGTGGTGTCGCTCTCGTCCGCGTTATTGCCGACAATGATTGGAACGGGGCGGACCGGCCCGAAGGCGAGCGCGGAGTCGACCGGCCCCGGCGGCACGACGCCGTCGGGATGCAGGATGTCGGAATGGATGCCCGTGCCGCTCTCGAGGATCGCGCGCTGAAAGAGTCCGCGCGCGATCGGCGAGACCATGAGTGCGCCGACGCTCATCCCACCCGCCGACTCGCCGAAGATCGTTACGCGCCGCGGATCACCACCAAAGCGCGCGATATTGCGCTGGACCCAGCGCAGGGCCGCGATCTGGTCCAGCAGAGCATAGTTGGCGCCCTGAAATCCAGCGTCTCCCAGGCGATAGTTGATCGTCACGACGACCACACCTTTCTGCGCCAACCGTCCACCATCGTGTCGCGCCTCGCCGCCGAATCCAGCCTTGAACCCTCCGCCGTGGATCCAGAACATCACTGGTCGCTTCCCACCTGTCCCCGAGGTCCAGACATTGAGGAAGAGGCAGTCCTGAGATACGCCGGCCGTGAACGGGTCGATGTCGTCGTAGACCTGCGGTTGTATGCAGTTCCAACCCAGCCGGTCCGCGTGGCGCACGCCGGTCCATGGGATCGGCGGCCGGGGTGGCTGGCCCCAGACGGGCGGGGCGGCGTAGGGAATGCCGCGAAAGACCTCGACGCCAGTCGCGGAGTCGACGACTCCTTCCACGACACCGGCGTCGGTTCGGACGCGAGGGGGCGTCGCCAGGGCTAACGCCGCGGCCACCAGCCACTGCCATGCCATGGGCCGAAACTTTAGGCCCAACCGGACCCGTAGGACAGGTATCCCCTTCCCGGATCTCTAGATGCTCGCGGCCCTGCTCCGCCTGCTCGCCCTGCGCCCGCTGCTCGCGATCACGATCTTCGGCATCCCATTGCTGGTGCTCGCGGTGATCGGCCTGTTAGCGGTCGGCCTCGTCAAATTTCTGATCTTCGTGGTGCTCCCGATCGCGCTCGTGATCTGGGTGCTGCGCTGGCTGTTCGGGCGCGATCGGGACGAGGCGTGACTACGATTTCTTCCGCAAGGCGGGCATGAAGCTGTCACGCGCGCCGGTTATTGAGCCGTCGTCGTGCAACGTGAGGACCAGCTTGCCGCCATCACCCGGACACAAGAGCGTGATGTTCTGGCCCTGGACCTGATAGTTGCACGAGATCGCATCACCGGGAATCGCGAAGCTCGCCTTGCCACCCGACTTGAGGTCGAGCACGAACGCACCCGACTGGTCCGAGTACGTCCCGCGCACGCCTGACCCACAAGCTCCGAGGCCACCGAGACCCAGCGCGAGGACCGCCAACGTTAGGCGACGCATGTGATCCTCAGGGGCTCGAAGGTTTGGGCGGCGTGCTTGCCGGCGGCGTGGTCGCGGGCTGCGTCGTCGGCTTCGGTGTCGTTGTGGCCGCAGGCGTGACAACCTTAGCTGGCGTCGTCGTCACAGCCTTCTGAGGCGCAACCGCCGGCGCCGACGTGGACGCGGGTTTCGTCGCCACCGACCCGGTCGACGTGGTGGTGGTAGTAGCGGTAGGAGGAGCAGCAGCAGCGCCACCTTGCGGCGAACACGGCACTGTCGGCGAGCTGCTGGCCGCGGCCTGCGGCTGCTGCTTCTTGCCGAACAGCGAGCCGATGCTCGAAACGGCCGATGTGACGGTCGACGCGGTGTTGGTCGCGCCGTTGGCGACGTTCTGCACGGTGCTGTTCTGGCACGGGATGCTCGTGAGCGTGCCTGCCGCACCACCAGCAGCACCGCCACCAGCGACTGCCACTTGGCCCGGCGCGGCGCCCGCGGCGCCATTCTGGAGGCCCTTCCACATCAGAGGGAACTCACCGCCCAGTGTGTACTGATTGCCCTGGAACGCGTTGATCTCGTTGACGGTGAGATCGAGCTCGAACGTGAACCCGAGCACCTGCGGATTCCCCTGCAGCAACAGCTCGAACCGCGCATCGCCGTAGCTACCGGCTCGAATCTGGAACTTGGGATCGAACTGCTGGCCGTTCACATACCCCATGCCGCGTAACGCGTTGCCACCCCACAGGACATACCGGTTTCCGCGATCATCGGTGGCGGTCCCCGACCCATTCGCGTATCCCATGATGAGCAGGTTGTTCGTCTTGTTCGTGAAGCGGATCGTCACGTCCATGAGATGGTAGCCGCCCGTCAGGCTCGTCCGGAAATCGGTGATCGTGGCAGCGAAATCCGACGCTTCGAAGCAGAGTGGCTGATTGCCACAGATCGTTGGCGCTTGAGCCGGCGCGGCGGGCGCTTGGGCAAAAGCGCTGACGGCGAGCACCAACGACGCGATGGTGATACGCCACATATTGTCTCCCCTGTTGTGTTGTCAGGCAGTGCGAAATGGGGAGACAAAAACCGTCATCGTCGGTCGTCGGCCAGTTTCCGATTCATTGCGACCGACTCCGCCGCGACGTCCTTTTGCGCCGTCAGGAGCCAGGTATTGCCCGTCCCAGGCTGTTTGGCAACGATTCCATAACCCGCGAGACTCTCGCGCCTGGCATCGTCCAGCCGCCCGTCCGCCGACAGGACCTCCCCGAGCTTGATCCTGGCGACCCCGGTATTCAGATGGTCGGGACCCTGCGTGTCGGTCAGCCGCCGAATGGCGTCGCGCAGGGTGCGCTCGGCGCGCGGATAATCCTCTCGTTTCGCGTACACACTGCCCAAATCCGAGGCGGTAATGCCCGCCGTGTAGTGCTGCTCGCCATACACGCTACGATAAATGGCGCCCATTCGGGTGAAATCCTGCTCGGCACCATCGAGATCCCCTTGGGCGAGCGCCGCGAGCCCCAGGGCATTCAGCACCGATGCCACGCGGGGATGCACCGGCCCGTACACCTTCTCTTGAATCACGAGCGCCTGTTGAAGCATGCCAACGGCCTCGGTGTACCGCTTCTCCGCGATCAACGTCCGCGCGAGCATTGGCAGCAACGAGACGGTCTCCGGGTGATTGGCGCCATACCACGCCTGATCGATGTCGATCGCCTGTCGATAGAACCCCTCGGCCAACTGGTAGTGTCCGAGATCGTGCTCGATCGCCCCGAGATTGGTGAGATCAGTGGCCACGCTCGGATGCCGGTCGCCGTGAATCACTCGATCGAGCGCCAACACGCGCCGATTGATCGAGTCCGCGACCGCGTATTGGCCGGCGTCGTAGTACGCATTCGCCAACGAGGTCAGCGTCTCCGAGAGATCGGCCGAGTCGGATTGGATGCGGGCCGCGCCCTGGAGCACCCGAAGCGCACTGTCTTTCTCGCCACGATTGCGCAGGACATACCCGAGCGCGGCGGTCGCTCGGGCGACGGATGGATCGTTCGCCGGCTGCACGCGTAGTGCCATCGCGAGCCCCTGTCGCACGAACGACTCGGCTTCATTGAGGCGCGCCTGGTCCACGCGCAAGAGACCGAGGAGGACCAAGCTCTCGGCGATCTCGGCGTGGTCCGCGCCATACAGGGACCGCCGCTCGTCGAGCCCCGCGCGCAACAGCGAGTCCGCCCGCTCGAGATTCCCGAGCTGTTGATACACACCGCCGAGCGTGGTGTACAGCGCGGCCTGGATCGCCGGTTCCCGATCGAGCGCGCGGGCCTCGCGCACACCGCGGTCGACCATCGTCAGCACGCGGAGACTGTCGGACGGCCCCTCGTTCTCGTCTCCGCCATCCAAGAGGCTCAACATGAACCGCTGCACGCGCTGCGTGCGGGCCGCCTCGGCTACGGCCGCATTTCTCGCATGCGCCAAGCCCACGGTATAGATCGCGGTCAGGCCCACCACGACGGCCATGACTACGCCCAGGGCGGCGACTGGACGGCGATGCCTCCGGACGAATTTCACCGCCCGATAGCGCATCGAGTCGGTCCGCGCCTCGAGCGGCTGGTCCTTCACGTAATGGTCGACATCGCGCATGAGCGCTTCGACCGATTGATACCGTCGCTCCGGGTCCTTGTGCATCGCGGTGAGGCACAGCACGTCGAGATCCGCCCACGACGCCGCTCCCGCCGGAATCCCCGAACGCTCGGCCACGCGCTTCGCGACCGCCGACGGCTTGACGGGATCGTGCTCGAGGATGATCGTCTGCGCCTCGCCCGGTGTCCGGTGTGCCAGGTCGAACGGCAACCGCTCGGTCAGGAGCTCGTAGAGCACGACGCCGAGCGAGTACACGTCGGTCTGCACGCCGGCGCGATCCCCGCGCAGTTGCTCCGGCGCCGCATACGCGGGTGTCATGAACCGCAGTCCGGTCCGCGTATGATCGACCGGCGTTCCGAGACCTTCGATCTGCTTCGCGATGCCGAAGTCGAGCAGCGCGACGCTGCCGTCAGGCCGCACGAGAATATTCGACGGCTTCAAGTCGCGATGGATTACCAGATGGCGATGCGCGTAATGGACCGCTTCGCAGATGATGCGAAATAATCGGAGCCGTTCCGTGATGCTGCACCCACGCATGGTGCAATGCGCCGTCAGCGGCATGCCCTCGACATACTCCATCGCAAACCAGGGCGTGCCATCGGCGAGCGTGTCCGCATCGTAGAACCGCGCGATCGACGGATGCGTCAATTGGGCCAGTGTGCGCTGCTCATTCGCGAATCGCTCGCGCCGTGCCGGCGAGAGCCACGCATCGCGCAGAATCTTGATGGCGACTTGCCCACCGACCTCCGTATCGCGCTCGGCGAGATAGACGATGCCCATCCCGCCTTCGCCGATCACGCGAATCAAGCGATAGCGCCCGACGCGCTGCCCCAGCACGTTCGCGTCGTTCCCGAGCACCACGCGCGCGACGTCCGCAACCCCGCGCTCGATGATGTCGACCCCCCGCTCGTCCGCATCGAGCAGTGCCTCGACCTCGGCCAGCAACTCGGGATCATCGGGGCAGGCAGCGTCCAAGAATGTGCGCCGCTCGCCAGGAGGGAGATCACTCGCCCCATGAAACAGGGTCTGCACCAGCCCCCAGCGCTCAGCGTCCACGGTTCAGCTCCCGGGCGAGCCATGCCTTCGCCGCGCGCCAGTCGCGCAAGATCGTGGCCTCGGAGACCTCGAGCAGCTCCGCCGTCTCGGCGACATCGAGCCCGCCGAAGAAGCGGCTCTCGACCATCATGGCTTGTCGCGGCTCGATGCGCGCCAGCTCGTCGAGCGCCGCGTCGAGCGCGAGGAGATCATCGGCCCGGGCGCTCGTCTCGGCCATCGAGTCGTCGAACGTGACCGGCGCCATGCCGCCACCGCGTTTCTGAGAGCGCCGCCGCCGCGCGGCCTCGATCAACACTTGCCGCATCGCGCGAGCCGCGATCCGCTTGAAGTGCGCGCGCGATGTCGCCCCAATCGCGCGCGACCCTTCCAGTTTGAGCCACGCTTCATTCACCAGCACCGTGGGACTCAGGGTCGCGCTCGGATCCCCGCGCCGGACCGAGGATGCCAGGCGGCGCAGCTCTTCGTATGTGAGACTGAACAATTGGTCGAGTTCCTGGCGGGCCGCGATATCTGTCATGACGTGACGGTTTTGGACGGCCGTTCGCGCACTGTCCCGCGGGGGAACCTACGGTACCACCTCACCGCGTCTCCGTGCAACAGTCGGAGGTCAAACGTGCGACTGACCGATACGACGCCGCAGGAGGTCGTTCTTGCGCTCAAGTCCACCGGGGCGAGCGACGAGGACGTCCTCTATGCGGCCAAGTCGGAATTCGCCGAGCCGTTCCGGTATCAGAAGATCTGGGGAGTGTGCCTGGTCGCGTTCGGGGTCGCTCTGTCCCTAACGCTCATCGGCGCGCTCCTCGGCATCCCCATTGCCGCCGTCGGCCTTTGGATATGGCGCAAAGGCACGCGGAATCTCACCGTCGTGGATACCGCCTTCTCCCAATATCAATCGACTCGCCGCTGATTCGTGTAGCACCCGTGCCACAGGGCTGGTCGATATATTGTCGGCCATGCTCGACCGCCGCCGCTTTCTCGCCACATGCTCGGGGTTCGGAGTTGGGAGCACGCTCTTCCCGGGCGCACTCTGGACGATAGCCCACGACCAGGGCACCGTCACAAAGGACATGATCGAGCAGGCGACGATTATCGCCGATGTGGCAATCCCGCCGGAGTTTCGCGACGCGATGGTCGCGAGCCTCAATCAGGACGTCAAGGGCTACGACGCGATCTTCGCGTTGCATATGCCGAACTCGGTCGCTCCGGCGGTCGAGTTCAATCCGACGCTGCCGTCGATGACGTTCGCCACCGAGCGGCACCCGATGCGGTTGTCGTCAGCGCCCTCGCGCGGCGCCCCTGCGCATCTCGAAGACGTGTGCTTCGCGACGGTCCGGGAGTTGGCCGAGTTGGTGCGCACGCGCAAGGTGTCCTCGTCGGACCTGACGGCGATGTACCTGGCGCGTCTCAAGCGACTCGACCCCGTGCTGCACTGCGTGATTACGCTGACGGAAGAGCGCGCGACGGCGCAGGCGAAGGAAGCCGACCGGGAGATTGCCGCGGGCAAGTATCGGGGTCCCCTGCACGGGCTGCCGTGGGGCGCCAAAGATCTCCTCGCGGTCAAAGGGTATCGCACCACGTGGGGTGCCGGCGGGTTCGAGCAGCAGATGATCGACGAAGACGCGACCGTCGTGAAGCGCCTCGACGACGCGGGCGCCGTGCTCATCGCCAAGCTCACACTCGGCGCGCTCGCCCTCGGCGACCGCTGGTTCGATGGCGTCACGCGAAACCCCTGGCGCCCGGCACAGGGATCAAGCGGCTCCTCGGCGGGCCCCGCCTCAGCGACTGCCGCCGGCTGCGTCGCATTCAGCATCGGCTCCGAGACGCTGGGCTCGATCTCCTCGCCATCGACGCGCTGCGGCTGCACCGGACTCCGCCCGACGTTCGGGCGCGTGCCGCGCACGGGCGCGATGGCGCTCTCGTGGTCGATGGACAAGCTCGGGCCGATCTGCCGGTCCGTCGAAGACTGTGCCATCGTGCTCGACGCGGTCTACGGTCCCGACGGCCACGATCGCACTGTGCACGCGGCCGCGTTCAACTGGGACGCCCAGGTCGACATCCACTCGCTTCGGATCGGCTATCTCAAGAGCGATTTCGAGAACGACCCGCCGCAGTTGCGGCTCTTCGCGCCTCCGCCTCCGTCGGACACGACGGCGCAGCGTCAGCGGGAGCTCCTCAGCACGCACATCGCCTACGATCGGCAGTTCGATAAGGCCGCGTTGGACAAGATCGCCGCGATGGGCGTGACAATGACGCCAGTGCAGTTGCCGGACATGCCGTACCAAGCGATGACCTCGTTGTTGTCAGTCGAGGCGGCCGCCGCCTTCGATGAGCTCACGCGGACGGGTCGCGACAAGCTTTTGACGGAGCAGTCGCCGAACGACTGGCCGAACACTTTCCGTGTGGCGCGCCTGACGCCGGCGGTCGAATACATCCAGGCCAATCGCGCGAGAATGCTCGCCATTTTAGCCATGGCAAAAGTGTTCGAGGGCTTCGACGTCATTCTTGCCCCCACGAACTCCACCCAGCTCGTCATCACTAACCTGACCGGTCATCCGTCGGTGATCGTGCCGAACGGCATCCGCGGCGACGACGCCCCAGCCTACATCCCGTCCACGGGGCCTGGCGTGTTCGGCGGCAACTGGGGCGGACCCGGCACGCCGGTCAGCCTCACGTTCCTTGGGCCCCTTTACGGCGAGGCGAAGTTGCTCGCGTTCGCCCGCGCCTATCAGGAAGCCACCGGATTCCATCGACAGTATCCGAAGATCTGATGCGGGTGGCCGCGCTGTACGACATTCACGGGAATCTGCCCGCGCTCGACGCGGTCCTCGCGGTCGCTGACGCCGATGAGATCGTCATCGGTGGCGACATCGTGCTCGGGGGCGCATCACGCGACACCTTGGATCGCGTGATGGCGCTCGGGCCCCACGTGCATGTCATTCGCGGGAACTGCGACCGGCTCGTGGTCGAGGCATTCGACGGCCGACCCGGGGCATCGCGACTCCCGTCGGCTGTCCAGGACTCGATCGTGGCGACGGCGAAGCAACTCGATCAGCGGCACAGGGACTATCTCGCGTCGCTCCCCGAGACGCTCGTGTTGCACTCGGTGCACTTCTGCCACGCCACGCCCCGCGATGACGACGAGATTTTCGCCGTGGACACGCCAGCGGACATCGTGCGACTCATGTTCGCGGGTGTGACGCAACCGCTGGCCGTGTGCGGCCACACGCACGTCCAGTTCGACCGGCTCGTCGATCGCCTTCGCATCGTCAATGCCGGCAGCGTGGGCATGCCGCTCGGTCCCGCGGGCGCATACTGGTTGCTGCTCGATCCGGACGTGCATCTCATGCGCACGGACGTGCGGTGAGGGTGTTGGTCACCGGGAGCGCCGGCCACCTCGGCGACGCGCTCAAGCGCACCTTACGTGATCATGGCCACGAGGTCGTCGGCATCGACATCCGCGACGGCTCACCGATCACCGATCGCGCGTGCGTGCGCCGAACGATGGCGGGCGTTCAGTCCGTGCTCCACACGGCCACACTGCACAAACCCCACGTGGTCACGCACGAGCGTCAGCAATTCGTCGACACGAACATCACGGGTACGCTCGTCCTCTGTGAGCTCGGGAGGTGTACGAGGACGACAACGTCAAGGTGAACGAGTATCTCTATCGGCGAGTCGATATCGAGGACGCCGTCAGCGCGCATCTGCAGGCCATTGATCGTGCGCCGGTCATCGGGTTCGGTCGGTATATCGTGAGTGCAACCACGCCATTCTCGCCGGCGGACTTGCCCGAGCTACGTACGAACGCCCCGCGCGTCGTGCGGCGTTATGTGCCCGAGTACGAGGCGATGTACGCGCGCCTGGGCTGGAAGATGACGCCGAGTCTAGACCGCGTGTATGTCAACGCCAAGGCGCGTACGGAGCTCGGCTGGCGTCCGCGTCATGATTTCCGCTCGTTGATCGAGCGGCTCGCGACCGGCGGCGATTCGCGGAGCCCGCTCGCGCGCCTTGTGGGCTCAAAGGGCTATCACGTCGAGACCTTCGCGGACGGCCCGTATCCAGTAGGCTGAGGCGCAAGGGGGTTGGACACCAATGTGGTCCAGCCGCGAATGGCCCCGAATACGGGGACGTCAAGGTCGATTCCCTTCGTCCGAAGGCTCGTGATCACATCATCGAGCGAGCGCCGGCGCTCCGGAGTCATCGGTCCCGCCTCAATGTTGTGAAGGGGAATGGTCGCGTCAGCGAACGCAATCAGTCCCTCGGTAGTCCAGAGGTGCTGCACGGAGCCGATACCGGCGCCGAGGACGTCCGCCGTCAGATCGCTCGGGAAGAGGAGGGTGTCATTCACGATCCGGTCTCGGTATCGGATGATCTGGCCTGTGCCAATCGCGCTCGACTCGCCGATCGCGATGTTGACCTTCACGTCGGGCTGTCGCTCGGCATCGCGCCGGGCCCCCAAGCGGCGAATTGCGTCGTAAAATATTGCGGCATACCGTTCTAACGGCTCCCGTTCATCCCAGCGGCCAAACACCTTGACGGGATGAAGGCCACCGAGCTCGACACGGTCGAGAAACGCGAACAGATCGTCGCGTCGATGCAGGGGCGTTGCCGCGATGAGATCGGCCCGCGCGGCGAGAAATTCCGCATCGCGCATGAGCTGGTCTCGAAGTTCCCCGCTCCGCCTCGTGGTGGCGCGCTTTCGGAAGAGGCGCATCACGAGCGTGCCGTGACTCGATGGGTAGGCCCCAGTCGGCTGAGGACGAGCTCGCGCATCTTCCCGGCAATCGCCTGGCTCGCATTGCTGTAGTTCGACATGACGACGGCGACGTAACCCGAGCCTTTGAAGATGTCGAGGTTCGAGCTGATCCCCACGAACCCGCCGCTGTGTCCGACGACGCCGGTCTCCGGGTCGACTCCGAACCCATAGCCGTACCGGGGTGAATGCACCGCCGGCTTCGGCGTGGTCATGACCTCATAATATTTCGCGGAGACGAGCTTCCCCGCTTTGAGGGCCTCGGCGAACCGGACGAGATCACCCACGGTGGAGTATCCCCCGCCCGCCGGTCCGCCGCGAATCACGTGCTCGAAGATGTTGTTGCGAAACTCGATCGTGCCATCATCGCGAAAGTGCTTGTCGTATCCGACGGCCAGATTCGGATTGACGTGATCGAGCTCGTAGGCATCGGTGCGCGTCATGCCCGC
>DATHNL010000151.1:0-7162 GCA_035486035.1 Gemmatimonadaceae bacterium | reverse complement strand
GGCCCGGCAATTCGGTGTCAACCGTTCCACGGTCCGCGAGGCCATTCGCGAGCTGGAGAGTCACGGACTGCTCGGCCGCGGCCGGGGCGAGAAGCGCCTGCGCGTGACGCGGCCGCAGGCGAAGCAAGTGAGCAAAGGGGTGAGTCGCGCGCTCGCGATGAACGACGTGACCTATCTCGAGCTCTGGGAAGCGATGATGGCGATCGAGCCCGCGGCGGCGCAATACGCCGCGACGCGACGCACGGCAGCGCACTTGCAGGCCATCGTTCGCGCGCGCGCCCACTTCCAACGCGACGCAGCCGACACCGCGGCGGCGGTCGCCGCCGTGCTCGATTTCTTCAACGCGGTGGCCGCGGCGAGCGGCAACCAGGTGCTCGCCCTCGCGCAGGCGCCGCTCAATGGCCTGCTCGCCCCCGCGCTCACCGAGATCATCGATCGCGTCCCGCAGGCGCGAGCGCGCATCGGCGAGGCGCAGAGCCGCATCGCGAATGCCGTCAAGCGCCAGCAGAGGGAGCTTGCGCGCACGTGGATGGAGAAGCATATTCGCGACTTCAGACGCGGCTACGAGCTCGCATTCTCTCACCCGGACATCCCCGGCTCAGGTAGCAAAAAGGTTCCCGCATGAAAAAGCCACTCGATCCCACAGCGCTCGATACTCTGTTCCGCGAGGCTCGCTCCTATAACCGCTGGTCCGCGGACACCCTCCCCGAATCGAAGCTGCGTGCGCTTTACGACTTGCTCAAGATGGGCCCCACCTCGGCCAATTGCTGCCCGGCGCGATTCGTCTTCGTCGCGAGCAAGGAAGGCAAGGCAAAGCTGGCGAGCTGTGTCCACGAGGCAAACATCGTCAAGGTGCAGCAGGCGCCGGTGACTGCGATCATTGCCATGGACGAGAAGTTCTTCGAGAAGGTGCCCTACCTCTTTCCGCACAAGCCCGAGATCGCCGAGGCGTTCAAGGATTCGCAGTTGGGCAAGATGACCATGATGCGCAACGCGACCCTGCAGGGCGCGTACTTGATCCTGGCCGCCCGCTCGCTCGGGCTCGACACGGGCCCCATGTCCGGCTTCAGCAACGACAAAGTAGACGAGGCGTTCCTGGCAGACACTTCATACAAGTCGAACTTTCTGTGCGCGCTCGGCGTCGGCACGACCGAGCACCTCTTTGCGCGCAGCCCGCGACTGTCCTTCGAGGAAGCGTGCCGGATGGCCTGATGCTGCCCGGCCTACAGGATCGGGTCGCGGATGGTATCGGTCGCGAGCGGATCGTGGACCTGGGTGCTGAAGGAGATCAGCATCATGGGTCCGCTGCCGGTATTGCGATAGGCGTGCGCCACGCCCGGCGGAATGACGAAGCGCCAGGTCTCTCCAGCCGGTACCTCGACGTCACGGATCACACCGGCCTCCTTGAGCCTCGCCAGGCACGGCCCAACGACCGTGGTGATCTCCACCGCGTTCGCATGGCGGTGGTTGCCGCGCACCTCGTTGGGCGCCGTGATCACGACGTGGACGTTTTTCTGCGCGGCGAGCTCCACATCGTTCAGCGGCTCGAACACGCTGCCGCGGGCGTCGCGATGGGTCGTTACGGACTCGATGTGTACACCGCTCGGTGCGGTATCGGCTCGGGGTTGGATCATCCCATCTATTTTACAGACGCGGACGTCGCGCGCGAGCCTGGGGAGCCGTCCGCCTCGCGGTCGGCCTGAACGCCGGGCGTCGCACGGCCAGCAGCACGCCCGCGACGAACAAGAGGTCGAGCCAATCGACCGCGCCACCGCCTCCTCCGCCCGTGGGCGGCGCGGTGATCGTAAGACTCGCCGTCGCGACGGCGCGATTGCCGCCGGCGGGTGCGGTCATGAGCGCCTGCGCGGCCACCGCGGCGGTATAGGTTCCGGGCGTCGCGGTCTCGACGGTCAGGGTGATGGTGCAATTGCCGTCGGCCGGGATGTTCGCATGGGCGAGACTCACCGCGGTCGTCGTGCTCGTGAGCGACGCGGCGGCGCCCCCGCAAGTGGTTGCCGCAGCGGGGGTCGCGGCCAGGGTGAGATTCGTGGGCAGCGTCAGCGCGAAGCTCGATTGCGTGAGCGCGAAGCCATTGGTATTCGAGAGCGTAATGGTGAGCGTCGACACCGAGCTCTTCACGGTCGTCGCCGGGGAGAACGCTTCGCTCACCGTCGGCGCGACCGGCGTCACCGTGATGGCGGCGGGGCATGCGGTGGCGCTCGTACCCGCGGACGTCGGCGCCGTGCTGGTGGCGCTGTCGGCGGTGAGCGCGACGGTCTCGGTGTCGATGTTTCCGGCCGAGTCGGTCACGGTCAAGGTCAAGGTTCCCGGCGCGGGATTGACGGTGACCCGGGCATTCTTCGCGCCGCTCACGATGAGACTCGAGGGCGACGCCGTCCACGCGTAGGCGACGATGCTGAGCGGCGCGGGCGCCGTCGCGCTGCCGTTGCAAGCGGCGACGCTCCCGCTCGCGTCGAACACAGCCCCTGGGGCCACGCTCTTCGGGATCACGATGACACCGATCGGCCGCTGCGCGGCCTTGACCGCACTCAACGCATTCACCATGCCTGCGCCGCACTGACTGCCGTTGTTCGGGCACACGCACTCACCGCTCGAGGGGTCGGTGGTGGGACAAGTCGGTACCCCCGTGGCCCCCGACGGGAACGGGGTGGCGCTCGACTGCAGGCGCGCCGCCAATTGCGCGGGCGTCAAGTTGTAGTTCACCGAGCGCATGAGCCCGGCGATGCCCGACACGATGGGCGCGGAGAAACTCGTGCCGAGATTCTCACTCAATTCGTTCGTGTAACTGTTCTCGCCCGGAACGGTGGTCCCGAGGTTCGTCGTGGTGTCGATCGAGCGCAGGCAGTCGCCCGAGGTCTGCACGCAGTTGCCGGCCGGTGCCGCGATGCTCGCGCCCGAGCCAAAGCTCGAGTATCCGACCTTGGTGCCGACGTTGCGCAATCCCACGACACCCATGACCCCCGGCACCAGCAAGCTGCAGTTCGCGGGCGCATCGACCGGCGCGGCGGCTCCGGGTGCGCCGCCGTTGCCGGCGGAGACGATCACCAGCACGCCCATCGCCGTGACCTGCTCGAGGGCGTCCTGGTAGTCGCTCAGACACGCGCCGCTGCTGCCCAAGCTCAGGTTGACGATGTCCGCGGGGAACGGGTTGTTCGGCACGGGCGGGCCCTCCGGGTTCGTGACCGGAAGCCCCGCCGCCCATTCGATGCCGGCGATGATGTCCGAGTCATAGCCGCCGCCCTTGCCAAGCGCGCGCACCGGCAGCGCCCAGGCGCCCCAGGTCATGCCGGCGATACCGACGTCGTTGTTGGTGATCGCCCCGTACACGCCCACCACGCGCGTGCCGTGCCACGTGCTGCCCGCGACGGTGTCGTTGGCGAACAATGCATTCGCGGTGTCGCTCGTGCTGATCCAATCGCCCGGGTCCGAGGGGTCAGGATCCCAGCCATCGCCGTCGTTTGCGATCAGATACGTGCCCTCGGCAGCCCCGTTGCTCGGATTGAGGTCCCCGCCGACGAAGTCGTATCCCGGGAGCAGCCGCCCGCCGAGTCCGGCGCGCAACAAGTCCGGGTGATCGAATCGCACGCCGGTGTCGACGTCGGCGATCACGATGCCCGGGCTGCCGTTGGTGATGCCCCAGGCGGTGACCGCGTCGGTGGCCGACAAATCCTCAGTCGTGCTGCCCTCGACTATCACGGGCGTCGAACTCGGTGTGTTCAGGTACCACTGCCCGCTCGCCGGAGGGCTCCCTTGCAGGGTCGGTGCGAACAAGGGGTCGTTCGGTACGGCCTCGATGTGACGCAGCTGGTCGACGTCCGCGAACTTCACGGCCGGGTCGGCGCGCAGCTTCGCAAGCGCGGCGTCGACGTCCGCGCCGTACAGGGTCTTTGGGAGAAACAGCACATGCATGCTCGGCGTGAATTGACGCGACTTCACGACGGGCATGCCCACCCGCGCGATGAGCGCGCCGACATCGGCGGCGCTCGTCTGCGCCTGTACGACCGCCCGGCTCTGCCGCCGTGCGACTACCGTACGGCCCGCATCGGGAAATGTGCGGAACCCGACGATGAGACGATGCGCCTCGGGACCGAGGCTGACGGGTGGGCGGCGCACGGGGTTGTACTCGCCCAGCGACTGCGCGAACGCGGCCCGGCCGGTGAGGATGAGGGCACACGCCAGGCCGGCCCAAGCGAGGGCGGCCGGCGAACCTGGCTTTGCGAGGCAATTCATGCTGGAGCGCTCCGCGGGGCGCGGCGCGCCCAAATCGTCCGTAAGGCTAATCTGATAACGTGACCATGGGCTTATCGACTTACGGAAATGCGAACTGGCACCGCAAAGTATGGGTGTTTCGTGGGGCGTGCGTCGCCGGTGGAGCGTCGGCGAATAGCGACAACCGGGCGGCGCGAGCGACGCCCAGCAGGTAGAATGATCGCGGCTGGAGACAACTGAAGGGGCATTTTCGATGACCTACGACAATCGGCAATTCTACATCGACGGCGCCTGGGTCGACCCGGCGGAGCCGAAGGAATTCACGGTCATCAATCCCGCGACGGAGGCCCCGGCGGGGGTCATTTCCATGGGCAGTGCGCAGGACGTGGAGCGCGCGGTCGCCGCGGCGCGCCGCGCCTTTGACGGCTACTCGCGCACGGCACCGGCCGAGCGCCTCGCCTTGCTCGAGCGCGTTCTCGCCGCCTACAACGCCCATTACGACGAGATCGCCCAGGCCATCTCGACCGAGATGGGAGCCCCCATCTCGCTCGCCAAAGGCTCGCAGACGCGCATCGGCGTGGGCCACATCAGTGCCATGATCGAAGTGCTCAAGCATTTCAAGTTCGAGGAGTTGCGGGGCACGACACGGCTCGTGCAGGAGCCGGTCGGGGTCTGTGCCCTCATCACACCCTGGAACTGGCCCATGAACCAGGTCGCGGCGAAGGTCGTGCCGGCGCTCGCCGCCGGTTGCACCATGGTGCTGAAGCCCTCCGAATACTCGCCCTTCAGCGCCATTCTCTGGGCAAAGGTCATGCACGAGGCCGGGGTTCCCAAGGGCGTCTTCAATCTGCTCAACGGCGATGGACCGGGCGTCGGCGCTCCTCTCTCCTCGCACCCCGAGATCGACATGGTGTCTTTCACCGGCTCGACTCGTGCCGGCACGGAAGTCGCGCGCAACGCGGCGGCCTCGGTCAAACGCGTCCATCAGGAGCTCGGCGGTAAGTCGCCCAACGTGCTGCTCGAGGACGCCGATTTCGAGCGTGCGGTGAAACGCAGCGTCTTGCACGTGTTTCAGAACTCGGGCCAGTCGTGCAACGCGCCCACCCGCATGCTGGTGCCTGCGGCCAAGCTGGCCGAGGTCGAAGCCATCGCGCAGCGCATCACGGCGGGCGTCGTGGTCGGCGATCCCGCTTCCGAGCAGACCACCGTCGGACCGCTGGTCTCCAAGACCCAGTTCGATCGCGTCGAGCGCTACATCGAGAAAGGCATTGCGGAAGGCGCGAAGCTGGTCACCGGGGGCGCGGGCCGACCGGATGGTTTGTCGAAAGGGTACTACGTCAAGCCGACGATCTTCTCGAACGTGCGCAACGACATGACCATCGCACGCGAGGAGATCTTCGGACCTGTGCTCTGCATCCTGCCCTATGAGAACGAGGAGCAGGCGATCGAGATCGCGAACGACACGCCCTACGGATTGGCCGCGTACGTCTGGTCGCAAGACAATGCGCACGCGCGGCGCGTCGGCAGCCGCATCCGCGCCGGGCAGGTCGCACTCAACGGCGCCTCGGGCGACATGCAGACCCCGTTCGGCGGATTCAAGATGTCGGGGAACGGCCGCGAATACGGCGAGTTTGGCTTGCGCGATTTCCTGGAGGTCAAGGCCGTCATCGGCGTCGATGCCGCGTGACGAGGGGGCGCCGAAGCGCCCCGTCCTGCGGCTCGAGAATCTCGGCAAACGCTATCGCAGCGATCGCGCGCCGCTGTTCGAGGGCTTGCAACTCACCCTCGCAGCCGGTGAGTACCTCGCCATCATGGGCGAATCCGGCGTCGGCAAATCCACTCTCCTCAACGTCCTCGCGGGGCTCGAAGCGCCGAGCGCGGGCCGCATCTGGCTCGACGGTGAAGAGCTCGGCCCGTTGAGCGACGATGCACGCACGCTGCAACGGCGGCGCTGCGTAGGCTTCGTGTTTCAGGCTTTTCACGTGCTGCCCTATCTGACGGTAGCGCAGAACGTCGCCCTGCCTCTCGAGCTCCTCGAGGTCGCCGCGGCGGAGCGCTCGCAGCGCACCGCGGACATGCTGCAGGCGGTCGGGCTCGAGGACGCAGCGAATTCATTCGCACGCGAGCTATCGGGCGGCGAAGTGCAGCGCGTGGCGATCGCTCGTGCCCTGGTGCACCGGCCGCGCCTGGTGCTGGCCGATGAGCCCACCGGGAACCTCGACCCGCGCACCGCCGGACAGATCCTCGCCTTGCTGCGCGATCAGATCAAAGCGAACGCCGGCGCCGGAATACTCATCACGCACTCGCGAGTGGCCGCCGAGACCGCCGACCGCATCCTCATCCTCGATGCCGCGGGCCTGTCGCCCTTGAGCCGCGTCTCATGATTGCGCGCCCGTCGTATGTCCGCGGCGCGCTCACCCTGGGCCGGGTGCTGCTGTTGTCGCAACTGCGCGAGCAGCCTGGCCGGCTTGCGGTCACGGTGCTGTCGATCGCTCTCGGGGTGGCCCTGGGCGCCGCGGTCTATCTCGTGAACGCCGCCGCGCTCAACGAGTTTGGGTTGGCGACGAAGCGCCTGGTGGGCGATGCGGATGTCGTGATACGGGGTCCGCGGGACGGATTCGCGGAGCGCCTGTACGCGGAGCTCGCGCAGGATCCCGCCGTGCGCGCCGCCAGCCCCGTGCTCGAGCTCGAAGCGGCGTTGCCGGGGAACCGCGACACGCTCAAGGTCTTGGGTCTCGATCCCTTCGCCGCCGCGACTCTGCAACCGGCCCTCATCGGCGACGTGGAAGCTCGTGCGCTCGATCTGTTCGCGCCGGACGCGATCGTGCTGAGCAATCGCGCGGCGGCCGAGCTCAACCTGCACGCCGGCGATCGCTTGCGTGTGATCGTGGGCGATGGCGCGAGAGATCTGCGCATCATCGATGTACTGCCC